>SLOZ01000118.1 GCA_007132255.1 Limnochordia bacterium
GTGAGCGAGCAGGCAACCGAGATTGAGCTGCCTGGTGTCGCGTTTAGGTAGCTGGCAGCCACTGCGGCCCGCGACACGGGAAAGCACGCGATTCCAGTTGAAAGTGACTCTGCAGAGTTGGAGATTGACTGCGAATGGACCATCCATGAGATTGATACGGTGAGGCGCCCCTGCGGGCGCCTTTTCCGCGCTGAAGGGCGCTAGTTAGCGAGCTGAAGGGCGCTAGTTAGCGAACTTTCCCTAACCGATTCCAGTGGCAGAGCGGATGCCATCGTCTTGATGCACCACTCCGATCCCACACTTTCCCACAATGTTTTGCTAAAGCTGCTGAAATCCCTGCTTATACTGAAAGTAGCAAGAACATAACGATGGGAGAAGATCTGGACTCCCACGGGTTGTGTGCCCAGCATTTTCTGGTTGATCCGGAAATGTTTAGTGCCCAGACTTGTATCTGGGTCACGGACGTCTATGAAAAGGAGTGAGCCCATGAGCAAACTCAACGAATCCATTATCCAGAAGAAACCGCAAAAGAAAAGGGCTAGATTTCGTCACCTACAGCTGATCTTGGTGGTGCTGTTGGTGTTCGGCATTGGAGGTTTCACTGCGTTCCGTTATCTGTTTCCTCATGAACAAGATTTCATCCTCAACTATTACACCTACGCCGAGGTGAGTACACGGGATTTCGCCATTTCTGTCAGTGCTAACGGCACCGTGATTCCTGAGCGCCAAGAAACACTGCGCTCACAGGCCAATGCCAGCGTAACGTTGTTAGCGGTGGCCGAAGGGGATGACGTGGAAACGGGTCAGCTCTTGGCCGAACTGACATCGACTGAACTCAGCAGCCGTCACGCCTCCGCAAGGCGCCGTGTCGAACAGGCCGAACAGGACCTCGAACGCTTGGGTTACGATCACGAGTCCGAACAAGAAGCCAGCGAGCGCAGCATCGCGCAGCAAGAGCAGAAGGTTGTTGAACTAGAACGCGATGTAACTCTGAAACAAGAGTTGTACCAGTTCGGCGGCCTTGCCCGGCGCGAGCTGGAGCGGGCTGAACAGGATCTGGCAGACGCTGAAGATACCTTGTTACGCCTGGTTCGCCAATACGATGAGGCTCTGCGCCGACAGGATGTTGCCTGGCAGCGGGCCGAAGATTCTTTGGCCGAAGAACTGGCTGCTCTGCAGGATTTGGATGCCGAGATGAAGGCCCTGTTTGTCTACGCACCATTTTCCGGCCGCATCGTGGAACTCAATGTCAGCGAAGGAGTTCAGGTTAACAACGGAGCAGCCGTCCTGACGGTCGCCACCGTGGATGATCCGTTGGTGCGGGTGCAGCTGGATGCTGACGTGATCGACCTCATCCGAGTTGGACACGAAGCAGATATCCGAACGTCCTTTGCCAGCTATCCAGGGACCGTAACCTATATTGCTCCGAGGGCCGTGGACGTCGGGGGAACACCGGTGGTGGAGACGCATCTGCGTTTTGCTTCCAATGTGGCTGATCTGCGGCCAGCCAGCGCCGTCAGCATTGAACTGGAAGTGGATCGCCGCGCAGACAGTCCATTCCTGCCCCGCGGTGCCTATCTCTCCAGCGGTGAGCAGATGTTTGTCTATGTGCTGCGGGATGATCTGGCCATTCGTCAGGATGTGCGCTACGGTATGGTTGGCAGCAGCGCTGTGGAGATTGTGTCGGGGCTGCTGCCCGGGGATCGAGTGATTACAAGCTCATACGATGAATTTCGTCACAGAACCGAAGTGCGGGTAAATCTTGAAGGAGGTCGGCGCCAGTGATTCAGCTGAACAGCGTATCGAAGTATTACCAAATGGGCGAGGTGGAAGTCCGAGCCCTCGACGATGTCACACTGAATATCGCTAAGGGTCAGTTTATTGCCATCATGGGAGCATCGGGATCAGGGAAATCCACTTTGATGAACGTCTTAGGACTGTTGGATCTGCCCATCACAGGCGAGTACCTGTTAGAAAACACGGATATCAGTGAACTGGCGGACAACGAAGTTTCACGAATCCGGAACCAGCACTATGGCTTTGTCTTCCAGAGCTATAATCTCTTCCCCGAATTGACAGCCTTAGAAAACGTGGCACTGCCGCTCATGTATGCAAAAAAGCCGTCCAAAGAGCGGCGGGAAAGAGCAGCGGCGCTCTTGTCCAAGGTCCAAATGGACCATCGCATGAACCATTTTCCAGCACAGCTTTCCGGTGGTGAACAACAGCGAGTGGCCGTGGCCCGAGCGCTAGTGAATGAGCCAAGTCTGCTGCTGGCCGACGAACCTACGGGAAACCTCAGCAGTGGCCATGAAGAGGAAATTATGCAGCTATTCGCAGCCTTGAATGACGAAGGTGCAACCATTGTCATGGTGACCCACAGTGCCGCCGTGGCCGGCTATGCCAAGGATCTGATTTTGATCTCGGATGGACGCATTGTTTCAGAAACGCCGATTACGCAGCGCTTCCGTCCTGTGGAAATCGCCAATATGCAGGGAGGATATCTCAAATGAAACCACTCATACTTGCATTGTCCGTGTTTTTGACAATCTTGGCCATCCCAGCTTCAACGACGGCAGGCGTGAGTCATGAACTATCGGTGGCAGCCGCTGTAGAATTGGGTTTGACACATAACCTGGATATCGCCTTGGCCAATTTCCGGGTGGAAGAAGCCCGTGCTGACCTAACGCGACAGCGCATTGTGGGCGACGAAGAAGAAATTGCCGTGGCCGAAGATAAACTGGTCGACGCTCTAGATATATTGGAACAGGCTCAGGTTGACCTGACGACCCAGATTGAAAACAGCTATTACGATATCCTAACAGCGGAAGCCCGTCTGGCAGAGCTGCTGCAAAATCTCGAAGACGCTCAGAGCAATTACCGCATAGAGCAAGCCCGCTACCAAGCAGGCATGATCTCGCAGTTATCCTTGGAGCGAACTCGCAATTCCGTGTTCAACACGGAACTGAATGCTGCTCGCCAGCGGGATAACTTGGACACATCGGTGTATCGTTTCCAAGACCTGCTCGGAATCTCCCTGCAGGACACAGTGGTCTTGACGGACACCATTGACCTAACCTACCGCCCTTTGACTATGACCTTCGATGGAGCTTTGGAGACTGCCTTGGTCCATGCAGCGGTTATTTTGGCAGCACAGGAGTCCTTGGCTGATGCTGCGGAAGCGGTACGCCTAGCAGATAACTCCTATACACCCAGGGCTGCACTGGAGAAGGCCCGTATGGATCAGCGGCGGGCCGAGGTCAACTACGAGAAGGCTGAGAACCGAGTCTTCTTCGATGTCCGTTCGGCTTACCTGCGAGTTGCGCAGGTGGAAGCAAGCATCGATCTACTGCGGCGTGAACTGGACTATGCTCAGCGCAACTTGCAGGTGGTACAAGCTCAGCATGCCGACGGTGTTGTCAGTGACTCGGCTTTGGCGAATGCTGAACGAGCGGTGGAGAGCGCCGAAACCGACCTTTCTGACGCCCTGTGGGATCATGTTCGAGCCCATCGGGATCTCGTATTGGCGATCGGGCAGCCCGCCGTCGAGTGGGGGGATTAAGCTATGCGTCTGGGAACCACAGCCATCATTGCCATGCTCATCTTGACGCAGCCCACCAGTTTATGGGCGCAGGCGGCCGAGCTTGACTTGGACTTGACCGGCGCCATAGGTATGGCCTTGGAGAGTAATCGCGATTGGATTTTGACCCAGGAAGAAATGGGTGTATTGGAACAACGGCGTGAATACGATGCCAAGACTATTCCGGTCATTAGTGTCAGCGGCACTGCCTTGGACTATGCCGCCGGGGATCTTCGTAGTCCCAGTCTGCAGCTGCAGGGGCGCTTGGACGTTACAGACAACAGCCGTCTCGAACTAACGATACCTGTTCGCATGGTAGACGACAGCATTCAAATCCGCCCAGGTATCAGCTATACACAGGATCTCTTCGTACCAAGACAGGTAGAGCGTCCAGTGCAGCCCAGCAGCGAAACGGAACAAATCCTGTTCAGTGCTCGGCAGCGTTTGATTTTGGACGTCGGCACAGCCTATTACCAAGTGCTGCGCAGTGTCCACGAACTGACTCTCAAAAAGCAGGATCTGCACCTAGCGGAACTACAGGCGCAGCGAGTTCGTGAGTTGGAGCGACCCGACGTCGAGGCACTGCGGGCCGATGGCGAAGTGGACGACGCTCGCACAGCTCTGCTGCGGGCTGAGGATGCGTTGAAGGACGCAGCACTGCAGTTTAACGACTTGCTTCATGCAGACATTCCCCCAGAGGCCTTGGATGCTGTGGTGGCTTTCCAACCCCTTACGGGGGATCTGGCCTGGTGGCATGGACAGGGGGTTCATCAGCATTCGCAGGTACTCGAAGCGCAGTACCGCTTGGGGTTGGCCGAAGCCAACGCTGCGGACTTTGCAGCGGACCACGGTTATGCTGTGGCATTAACTTCCAGTTACCAGGAACGGACCACAGCCGGGCAAACAGACTATGAACTGCGAGCAGCCGTCACCGTGCGCAAGACGCTTTATCCGGTGGACCCGGTGCGCAGTGATGAGTTGAATCTCGCGGTGGCCAAGGCCGATTTGGCACTGGAACAAGCAATCATGCGAGCCCAACGAGAGATTGAGACGGCCTACCGGCAGGTGAAGACTATTGAGGATCGCATCGCGACGTTGGGTGAGCGGCTCGATGATGCCCGCACTAGTTGGAGCCAAGAAGTTCTGCGCTACCAGGCGGGCCTCAGCACCCAGCTGCATGTCCTAGAACTAGAATACCTGGTGGATACCCTTAGTTTTGATCTGCTCCACGCCCATTATGATCATGCTTTGGCTGTGGCTAAGCTGAACTTTGCATGCAGCTTGGTCATCCCCTGGTGAGAGGAGTGATAACGTGAGCCTTAGTGACCTTTTATTCTTGGCTGTCCGTTACTGCAAGAAACGATTTTTCGAATCGCTCCTCATTGTCTTAGCCATTGGGCTCGGCGTAGGCGTCATCGTAACCGTATTGGCACTGTTCAATGGCGTTCGGCTGCAGCAGGAGGACTTTTTGCAGCAGCCGAACTACCGAACGATTCGCGTGACCGCCATGGAAGATATTATGCAGGCCTTTGCCAACACCGACAATCCGCTGATCTCCATTCCGCAGATTACGTGGGAAGAACGGCCGCAGTTTATCCTCGAAGATTTGGAGATGTTGAAACAGGTCTTTCCCGATAGTCACGTCTTCGCGCAACAGACGGGAGCCTACCCGCTGGATACGGGTGCTGGTACTGTACAGCCCGCCAGCTCGGCCATGATGAACATGAACCGTGAAGACACCATACCAGCCATATTGACCACGGCAGAATACTTCAGTTTCATGAATCTGCGGGTGAATGACGGCAGTCTATTCTCGGATACGGACGTGGAACAAGCCACTGCTGTGGTTGTTTTGGGAGCTGGGTTGGCTGAACGCTTGTATGGCCAGGACGATCCCGTAGGTCAAACTCTGCGTTTGGCCGGCGATGATCGCCCCTATTACGTTTTGGGAGTACTGGCTCCTACTACAGCTCTGGCGACCGACGGGAGCAGCGCCCGTGAATTGAACAACCAGGCATATCTGCCCATCACGGCAGCGCCCCGCCGCAGTTTTGGCCGCGGTGTGGGCACCAGTGCCGCTACGACCCATCTGGTGGGCATCACCGAAATGCGAATCGGTCTGCCCATCGATGTTCCTTTAGCAACTGTGCTGCGAGAAGTGCGCGACTACGCGGGATTGACATACGGCGATGTGGCGGCTGTTTACGCACCATTTGAAGACTTGCAGGCCCAACAGCAGCGTTTTGTGTTCATGGGGATTATCATCTTTTTGTTCGCTTCCATCGGTTTGCTGATTGCAGCCGTGAACATCCTGACATTGATGCTGGCCAGGATTCTGCGGCGGACCCGCAATATTGGTCTCAGCCGGGCCTTGGGTGCAGACCAACGAGGAATTTTCATGCAGTTCTTGGTCGAAGCCGGAGTTCTTGGTTTGGCCGGATCGGTGCTGGGCATTACTATCTCCTACGGAGGCGTGCAATTGGTGTCTGCCTTGCTGGAGGAACCCCTGTCCCATAGTCTGCTCGTGCAGCTGGCGGGAGTCGGTGTGGCTTTGACAGTAACATTCATCTTTGGAATCTATCCTCCGTACCAGGGTGCCCGGATCCGGCCCGTGGATGCGCTGCGGGTAGAGTGAGAGAGGAGGGAAATGAATGCGAGATATTTTCCGCTACACAATGCGGCTGTTGAAGAGTCGTGCGGCTCGCAGCGTGCTGACCGTGCTGCAGGTGGCCTTAGGTATTTGGGCCGTGAGTCTCTTGATCAGTGCCAATATAAATATTAAGGATCAGATTGACCAAGCTACAGCAGCCTATGGCCAAGATTTGGTCATGGTGACCTCAGCTATACGCGAAACACGCGACGATGGATCCATCCGTAATCGCAATGTCAGCAGTTTTGGCTTGGAGGACCTGCGACGGCTGCAGGAAAGCGGTTCTGTCGCCGGAGCCTACATTTCGGAATCATTGGGTATGACCATGAACCTTGTTGTGGACAATCAGAACTATCGGCTGCAGGGTCTCTTAGGAGCCACAGAACAGTTCGCCCGAGCTTCCGGATTGGAGATCATTCACGGTGATTTCTTCAGCGGTCTGGACGTGGACCAGGGAAGTGCTGTGATCCTCATATCCCAAACCGTGGCCCGGCAGCTGTTCCCCGGTGCATCAGCTGTGGGCCAGACTATCGAACTGGCCAGTGGCTTCGCCACCATGGGGGTGAGCAATGTTGCGAGGCGGGGAGCCACCACCGCCAGTCGGGAGTACGAAATCCTTGGTGTGTTCCAAGACATCAATGATTTGCAGGGAACCTTTGTCGGTATCACCCACGGCATCATTCCCTTGGGTTCGCAGGTATCCTTAGGGGGCCGCGCTGCACCGACCTTGGAATCCGCACAAGCAACCGCCACTGAAGGCACCCAACAGGGCGGGCAGCAGGGGCGGGGAACAGCGGGCGA
>SLOZ01000288.1 GCA_007132255.1 Limnochordia bacterium
CGAACTCCTACTTTGACAAAGAAACTGCGGCGGGATATTTGGCCGAACAAAATCAACTGGCCCGCAGTACGAGCCAATTGCGGGTGGGCACACCGGGTGAGTATATCAAGCCCGATGGGACAGTGGATCTAGCGGAGAGCGCTGTAAACTTGATGTACCCGAAGTGGGATACCTCGATCTGGAATTTTGGGACCACTAGTGATTACCCGCAGCCGCGGTGACGATGGCGAAATTCTAAGCGATCTAACGTGGCGACGAGGTTTGGTCGATTCCTAGAATGTTCATGGAAAGGTTCCGTCATACTGAACAGGAGTGTTTCGACAGGCGATACAATCTATCCAGAGTTTCGCTGGGAAGTCTATCTCAATTTCACCAGAGATAGGCTCCTTTTTGACATCCTGGAGGTCAACACCACGAGATGTCTTTGGAGCAACCTCCATGTTGCTCCAGGGAAGGATTGAACCAGAACCTGAAGGGGACACAATAAATCACTACTTTGTTATGCTCGCCTTTCCGGGCGGGAGCCCGGTTCTATGGTATCGAATTTCGCGATAACACTACCTACCAAGTGTCGTTTGACGCCATGGCCGAGGTTCCCAGGAAGATAACGGTTCAAATCGGCAAAGGATTCGACCATGATCCTTGGTTTGTTCCGTTTATGGAGCCCTATACGCTTGCTTTAACCCAGGAGCTGACGACATATGAGTGGATGTTTACCAAAAGCGATCCCCAACATGTAACAGGTAAGCTGGTCTTCGAGTTGGGACCGATTGAATAAGAGTACCGTCTGGCAGGGGCTCGACCATGGGCTCCTGCCTTCGCTTCCACTTCCCGATTTTTCAGATGATGTTTACCAACGGATTTTCGTGGGGTCAAGAAACGGTTTCCAGAAAAACATTCGCAGCCGCTGACCTCTGTTGGGTCAGTCCCACGGTGACGCCGTAATGATTCTGCAGATAAAGGGATCCTTGCTTGGGTCTTGAAGGATGTATACAGAGCCCTATTTTGAGGGCAAGGAAGTACTGGCGTGACTCAAGGAAGGGGGTTCAAAATGGCTACTTCTGAAAAGCCAAACGGTAGTCAATCAAAGTTGCTGATTCTGGTGGCTGTCATTGTTGTTATCGTGATTGTGGGACTGTTTTTAGTTCTGCGAAGTCCCGAAACAGCAGCCGATGCTGTGCGTGAGCTGCCCGACCAGACACTGCGTATTGAAACGGCTGCGGGTGAGGAGATCGAGTTGACGGTGAAGAATGCCAGTCTATTCGAGGGCAAAACCAGCGGATTCAATGATGTTGATGCTGATGTAGTTAACACAACGGTCCTGTTCGTCTCCACTGCGTTTTCGGCAACATCCGTAATTGAGGTACGGGATCTCAAGGCTCCGATCGAAATCGCTTTCTTCACAGCTGAAGGGGATTTCATGGAAATGCACCGTTTTTCTGAAGGCGCTTCCGAGGAGTTTGCTCCCACGGGACGCTATATGCACTTGTTGGAGGCGAGAGCCGGATTCTTTGAAGAACAGGGAATTGGTGAAGGTAGTTCGCTGCTGTTGTAGTCTCAACGGAGCGCGAGAAACCCGAAGGAATTCAGATTGCGTTGAATTCTAGCCATGGAAAACACCACAGAAGGGCCCAGAAACCATAGTTTCTGGGCTCATTCTCTTCCATTCGATCGCTGCGTCGTTGCCTAAACCCAGAAAGCCGTCGGTTAGGGGCGTGCTGGCTGTGGCCCAGCGGCGTTTAGCTCTATCCGATGGACACGTAACCGGGCGCAGAGTTGACATCTACAGAGAGCGTTTTGCTGAGTGCGAAAAGCGCCGGGGCGCGATCTTCACCGAGAAACTGTTGGTGGGATGTTCTGTAGCTGGAGTCTGGTCGTAGTTAGACCAACGAATAGACAGAAGCGATTCCTGCTGAGCAGACGGACCAGCTTGGTCCGTAGGCACAATGGCAAGGCGCCCAACCCAACGATTCTTTCGTTGGCAGCCATCGAGAACGGCTGTGATGATAGAATTCGGGCTGGGAACATGCTCTACGAAAGTAGGTTGGAGCCTGAGCAGATTTGCTTTAGGTGTTGAGGACAGAAGTTAGTAGGAAAAGCCATAGCAAAGGGCCCCGCTTGCTGGCGGGGCCCTTTAGTCTACTCAAATTCGGCTACTCTTTGAAATACATCGTTTCTAGGTGTACATGACAACCGGTGTACGTATCCCAAGCCCAGAGATTTGTTTCGGGAACATTGCCGAGATTGGCATTGGCAATGACAGGTCTTGGTGAGAGACCCACCGTTCCAATGGCCCAGAGATTCTCTGCTTGGATTTCGAGAATTTCGGTGATGATCGCATGCCGTTCATCGGCATCCGGTTCACGCAGAACCCGCGCCCGGAGATTGATCAAGTGTTTGATATCTGCCGGCGGCTCTTCACCCGCTGCACCATCGGTGGCGACCCAATCGGACCAGAGAGGCCAAATGCTATTACCCCAGCTTGGTAAATCGGGCATCAAGAAATGGTTGTTGTGAGGGAACATCAAATCGGTCACGGCATCGCCGCCCCAAATTGTCGCGTCCATCATATTGCCAGTGGCGCGTTGTGTCTGCAGTTCACCGGAGACTTCTCGGAAGCGGGCATCAATACCCACGGCTCGCCAGAAGTCGGTGACCAATTCGATGTTCGGCAGCACTGGATACGGTCGAGACGTGTATTCAATGGTGAAGGTTAGGCGATCGCCGTCTGGGCGGAGTCGGAAGCCGGAACTGTCTCGTTCATCCAAACCCATTTCATCCAAAAGTTCACCGGCCCGTTCTGGATCATAGTCAGCATAGGCTGACCCGAACTCATCCTTGAAGTAACTACTTGTCGGGAGAACCGTAAACTGACGGGGCAGGCCTTGGCCGTAATACACCACATCGTTGATTTCGTCCCTATCCATAGCCAAGGACATAGCTTGCCGGAAGCGCTTATCTCCGAAGATCTCACGCAAGACTGGATCTTCATGGGTAAGGTTAAACTGGTAAATCACTTCCGAACCTAAGGCCTGGTCCCACAGAAGGGTTCGATAACCGCCTTCCTCTTCATATTGACGGTACATTGGATAGTTGCGAATATCTACGTTGCGGGACGCAAAGTCGATTTCACCGGATAGAATCTGACCTTGGACCACTTCTGAATCGGACACCAAATTGCCGATGATGCGATCAATGTACGGCAGCTGGTTGCCTTGGTTGTCAACTTTCCAGAAATACGGGTTGCGTTCGAGAACCAGACGGTTGCTGGTAATTTCGGCCAGATGATAAGCCGTCAGCGATGGACGATCTGGATGTAGGGGCACCTGTGCGAGCTGCTCATTCTGATATTGATACAGTTCGTACCAGGCATCAAAACCATGCTCATCCATCATTGCCTGCAGTTCATCAGGGTCAGCGTAGTCGATATGGAACTGCTTCGCATAATGACTTGGAACTACAAACCACCATCCCTGAAAGGCCAATACTTCCAAGAAGAATGGCTGCGAATTTACAAATGACAGCGTAAACGTGTAATCGTCTAGGACTTCCAATTCGGCGACGTGGCCATCATCGCGCAAATGCGCCGATATGGTTGGTGTTAGTTCTTCGTTATGCACGACATCTTCATACCAAAAAAGGATGTCTTCGGTGGTGAAAGGCTCGCCATCGGACCATCGGACACCCTCCCGAAGGTGGAACGTGAAGACGGTCATATCTTCATCGTACTCGACCTCTTTGGCAACACTCGGCACAACACCATCAGCGTCTGCAGCCGGTTTTACCATGGCGGCCATGAAGTTAAAGGCAGCCACATGATCGCCCCAACCAAGCAGTGATAGGGTTGCGGTATTCAGAGTGCCTCCATACCGGCCAATTTCGTCGCGGGGCTCAACAACCAATGGCTCAGTAGGGAGCCTTTCCGCCATGGGTGGCAGTTCGCCTCGAGCCACTAGGTCTTCCAAAATGGGAGGCTCTCCCAACGATTGGGCACCCACCAGCGGCGATACCAGAAGAACAGCCGCTAACATCAACAAGCCAATTTTCCATATTTTACGCATTTTCATCCTCCTGTTCGTTTTTGGGTTCTCCTGTGCGCACCTAGCATGTACTCGTTACACATCACCTCCGGTATACTGGTCGTATTCGAGGTCAATCCAGCTCAATACGCCGATGCTGCAGCGGAGCTTAGAGTCCTCGAATTGGGGAGAATTCTTCTGCAAAAGTCCTGTCCCGGTCGGCCAACACGTCTGCATAACAAAGCGGCTAAGAGTTCAGCCGTCTCGCCAATCGTGCAGTCCGCCGGATGGAGACGATAACAGCGCTCTTGGCGCCTGGGCTATCATTGATGACACTGACACCAAAGTCCATACGCAATGGGCTGCATGCCTTTGACGATTCACTCGCTGGGCGCAGTCCCTAGGTTCACTGGAAACCTTAGGGAGACTCAAACCATCGGTAAACTAAATGCAGTTGTGGTATCCCACAGACATGGATCTTGCTTGACGCTGCAGTCCTTCGGTGAACAGACGCAATGTCTCCCGTGGCCGGAGAGTTTTGTCTGATCCTTCGCAGGAATGGACAGCAAAGTTCTCGCTGCTCCCCGGAACCCAATCTACGTAGGCAAAGAAACCGATAGTCCGTGCCTGGCCGTGTGCAAGGCGTTGGTCTAACATACTAGGCGAACCCCATCGAATCGATCAGTGCTAACAATATTTCGTTCGTAGATTGGCGGTGATTACCGGTGAAACGGCTCGTCTGGACCATGGTGGAGCTCTGGTGAGGTCTACCTACACCGTAGGGACTCAGTAGTATCTACTAACACATTCTTTACGAAAAAGTGTTATCCTGCCCAGAGTATGAAAAGTCATGAAGAACCCAATGCGTCTTGCTCTTGGACTTATCCGGCAAGACCGTGGGCAAGATGAGCAAACTCGGCTCGCCCGATGGAATACACGTCTCCAATTTCCCGCTCACAGACGCGTTTCTTCAGCCGCCCAATGAGACGGTCGCACCAACATGGGGAACTGGGTCGCTAAAGGTACGACGACCATGCCTTTTGACCACGCCTCCATTTCGGTTGGGGCGTACGGACGATTAGAGATTCGTTTTGGTTGGATTCCAGACCCGGGAGAAGTCCCTCGTCAGCAGCGAGCGTCAGGTGGCGAGACAGCATCGCCTGGACCCATGCCTGACTGGGGATGTTAGAATCGGATCCAGTGTGGATGCACCAAGGACATGCGTTTAGAGATCCCGCTGGTGCCACCCCAGGCCGTTGAGTTTACGGTCTTTCAAACGGGACGCTTCGCGTCGGGATCTTTGTGTCGTTGATCATGTTTGCCCGATGTTGCGGAGTCGAGCCTAGCTCTTGAGATTTTGAAGTTAAGGAATACATGCTTAACGAAAGATAGTTTTAATTCTTTGTTAGAAGGAATTAACGCTAGAAGGGAGAAATACAGATTAGCATAGATTTTGACTGGCATTTTTGCTACCGGTAGCAAAAATGCACTTCGCAGCGTCTGGAGGGGATTTCGTGGTAGAACCAAGCTCAGGAACTAACACACCGAATATCGTGTTCATTGTGGCGGATCAATGGCGTGGGGATTGCTTAGGCTTCTTGGAGAACGACCATCCGGTGATGACTCCCCATATTGATCAGTTGGCGGATGAGGGTGTTGCGTTTCCACGGGCATACGCAGATTGCCCGATCTGCATGCCCCAGAGGGCAACTGTTCTAACTGGAAAAACGGCGTCTCGCTTAGGCTTGGCCACGAACTTTGCCTGCCGAACTCCGATCGTTCCGGAGCTCAGTTTGGCGGGGCTCCTCGCGAGCAAGAAGAAGTACCAAACGGAAGCGGTTGGCAAAATGCATATGATCCCAGAGCGAGCCCGCTTTGGATTTGATAACATTACGCTTCACCCCAATGACTACGTGAACTGGCTCGAGGAGACAGACTATGCTGGCTCGTACCGCGGGCATGGACTTGGCGGCAATGAGGTTTTTCCCACGGTGGCCGCGACTCCAGAGCGATTTACGCACACCCACTGGATCGTCGACAACGGCATTCGCTTTTTGGAACGGCGTGACCCCGAAGTACCTTTCTTTATGTATATGGTCTTTGAAGCTCCGCACAGCCCGTTCGATCCACCGGAGCCCTTTGACCGCATGTATGATCGGTTCGCCATACCGGATCCGGTCTGGGGCGATTGGGCGGAACATACGTATCCTCGGTTTTTGGAGAATGCTCGTTTGAGTAAGAAGAGTTACCGTCTCAACGAAGAGATGATCCGAGAAGCCCGAAGACGTTACTATGGACAAATATCCCACATTGATTACCAGTTAGGACGCCTTTTCGGGGAATTAAAGACCCGAGGGTTGTATGAGGATACGATTATTGTGTTCACATCGGACCATGGCGAACATCTCGGCGATCATGGAATTTTTGGCAAAACTACCTTCCTCAGTGGTTCCGCTGATGTACCCTTGATATTCCGGGTTCCGTCCCAGATGTTGGAGCAAAAAGGAACCTTTGTCAACAACACCCCAGCCTTAACGGCAGATATCTACACAACCCTATTGGATTTTGCGGGTATTGAGCCGCCGGAGGAAATCGATGGTATCTCCCTTAAAAACCATATATGTCGTGGCCAAGAAGAGGACCGGATCATTCATGGCGAATTTGAAGGTAACCACGGTACTGCCTTTGCCACGGATGGCCGCTACAAGTTCATCTATTATGCCAATGGCGGTCTCGAGCAGTTGTTCGACGTCGAGCAGGATCCGAAGAATTTGGTGAACCTAGCCGCGGAACCCCATTTGCAGACGGAACAAGAACGACTGCGAGCTAGCTTGGTCTCGTACCTCCAGCAATTTGGCCGGCCCCTTGCCGTCGATGGCCGTCTGAAGAAGGTTGATGAGCCCGTCGATCCGGACCGACTGCGGCGGAGTAATCCCTGTGCTTGGCGCGGTCCTATGCGTTATGGGCAGGGCTACTATGGTTAAGACATTGCCCTTTGGCAGCAG
>SLOZ01000268.1 GCA_007132255.1 Limnochordia bacterium
CTGCAGCGGTGACCGGCTGTCCGGCATGGATTTCCCGTCCTACGACCACAGCGTGTTCGGCGGTGCAGGCTACCCGCAGCAACCAATGAAAATAGGTACTGGCTGCTCGCTTCAGTTGCTTTCGTGTTATGGCAGCCGCTGGCACTCCACTGGGCAGCGGTTGCCACCCTGCCTTGTGCCACTGGGCCAACCACGGCGAAGGCAGCTTGCCCTTCCTGCTGGGTACCAGTGGACCATGGTCTGCCAGCCACTGGAGACAATGTTGGTACCACGTCAATAACGGCAGATTCTGGATCCGCGTTGACAGCCAGTCCTGGTCAACGCTGTTCACATTCTCCAGCCGCCAAGCTTGGGCAAGAAAACGCTGCCAGGCCTGCGGCTCAAGACTTCCGGGTTCGCTCACGGATGGCAGCAGCGGTTCGGGCTTTACGTTGGCAAGGCTATCGTTCAAGGCCACCAAGTCCGGTTTTTGAGAACGGTGGGCTTCACCGCCGTTGTGTGCCTGCGCTTCTGACGGATGCCACGGCCGCGCCCAGCCAACGGCTTCTAGACAATGGACTTCGTTGGCAGAGCAACCAACATCGTTGGCTTTCGTGATGGTACACAGCAGTTCGCAGCCACTGTATAGATAGATCCAGCGCTCCTCATAAGCGGCTAGTTCGGCTAGGGAAGTATCGGCTGCCCAAAACCAATGACGTTGCCCCGGTTCCCCAAAAGAACCCCGGGCAAACGGAACCACCCCGGCCTGCTCATGGAGGTCAAAATCATCGGTCACTGACACATTGGCTGTTTCGGCATGGAGAACAAAGCTTTCCTGTTCCGAAAGCTCCCAGACCATCTGCAGAACAGCATGGAGTTGAAGAACACTCAAGGCATCCGGTAAACGCAGCAAGCGCCGGGCTTGCGAACGGCTGCAGTGCACATCGATCAACATGAGATCGTCCCCCTTCCATGGTTCGACTCCATCGCTTTCGCTGTTTTTCGTGGGCGGCCGGCCCTCAGAGTCGCTGGTGCCTGGGCTTGTCACCGTCTGCACTGGCTGGTAGGTTCGCTTCTTGTTCAAGTCCACCATGGATCTGGGGCTGCCAATGGTGGCGCGGCCAATCCCTGGGCAGCGGCTTACGGCCCCACTCCTTATTGCATGCAAAACCCGGAAACGGGATTCTGCCCGTTCCGGGGATTGTTTACTTCTCTAGGATAGTGTTTCGTCAGTCCCCAGCTTCTATTGCCCCGATGCATCATCGGCTTTCTCTTCATCCTCGAGGGGCATCAGCTCGCGCATCATTTCCACAAAATTTCTGGCCAGAAAGGGATCGAACTGGCTCCCGGCACAGGCTGTAATCTCCGTTAGGGCGGGTTCGATACCCAACGCCTTGCGATAGGGCCGATCGCTGACCATGGCCTCAAAGGCATCGGCGATGGCCACTATACGAGCGCTCAATGGAATCTGCCGCCCCTTCAGACCCTGAGGATAGCCACCGCCATCCCAGCGCTCATGATGGCTCAGAATCCCTTCAGCCACCATCACCAAATCCGGCGATGCCATGGCAATGCGGTGCCCAATCTCTGGATGTTGACGCATAATGACCCACTCGTCTTCAGTCAGGGGACCAGGCTTTGTCAATATGTCCTCGGCGATGCCCACCTTCCCCAAATCGTGGAGCACGGCCAACAGCGATATCTCATCAATATCGCGCTCCGGGAGCTGCAGACGGCGGCCTAAGCGCACTGCCCATGCTTCCAGCTTTGTGCAGTGCTCCTGCGTTTCAAAACTCTTGGCTTCCAACGTTCGCCGCAGTGACCGCACCAGCGTACTGCGACTAGACTGCGAATGCCGGCTCTTATGGCGATACATCTCATCTTCCGCTTCTTTCAGCACAACCCGCAGTTCTTTGCTCGTATCTGTTCGGACTGCAAAGCCCACAGCCATACTGAGCGGTACCGGTCCAGTGGTCTCAGCTGCTGCCAGCTCTAGGATCCGTTGGGCCATGTTCTCTAAGTCCGCCAGCCCCGCCCCAGGCAGCAGCACCACAAACTCATCGCCGCCCCAGCGACCGACGAGGTCGTGACTGCGTACAACCTCGGCAATGACCTTTGCGGCCCGCCGCAGCAGCTCATCTCCCACTTCATGACCCAAAGAGTCGTTGACGATCTTCAAGCCATTGACATCCACGAGCATCGCGCCGACAACAGGCTCTTTTCGCTCCCACTCGTCAAGCATCTGTTCCACATAGCGCCTGTTACGCAGATCCGTGAGCACATCATAATAGGTCAAACGGGTCAGTTCATCCTCAGCCCGTTTGCGCTCCGTAATGTCCCTAATTAGGGCCACCACTTCACGTTCATTGATGGGCAGCATTCTGGCTTCGTACCAGCCATGGTCTCCGTTTTCCTTTAGGCCATACTCCACCGCCTGGATCGTACCGGCAGCCAACGCTTCCACAATGGCTCCTTGAATGGCCGCCGCCGCTTTGGCAGGAAGGATTTCGTGAACCGTGTGGCCCAACACCTCATCCTGGGGTCGATACAAGATGGTCGAGTTCGATGCCATGATGTCTAAGTAGGTGCCCTGCTGATCGTAGTGGATAATGGCGTCGGGGATCAGGTGCAGCAGCGACTGCCGATACTGCTCACTGGCCTGCAGAGCCTGTTCGGTCTGGCGCTGGCGGGTGATGACCTCTGTATAGAGAATAATGCCCCCAACGGTGCCGTCTCGCTCATACCAAGGCCGGCATTCCCACCGGGTGTATTCCACCGATCCATCAGCCCGATTGTATTCCTCTTCTTCTCCGGAGGACACCTCGCCGGCCAAAGCTCGCTGGTGCACAAGCCGCCATGGTTCGGGAATGTCGGGAAACACCTCATAATGATGCTGACCGATGATGTCTCGTCCCTCCACGTTGTAGTCTTGAACGAAGCGCTCACTGACGAATATATGGTTCAAATCTTTGTCCAGGACAGCAATGGCGTTGGGATCATAGCGAATAATGTACTGCATCAAGCGCTGCCAATCATCCTTGGTTTGTTCAGCCTGTCGCTGCTGCGTCACGTCGCGAACCAAGGCCAGGACGGAGTCTTCTGCCGGCAAGAAGCGAGCTTCAAAGAATGCTTCACCGAGAGCTGGCAGCTGCACACTGGTCTCGAAACGCACCATGCTTGCCGTTTTTAAGGCTTCAATCATCCTCTCGTGCAGCAGCTGAGCCAAGTCCGAGGGCAGAATGTCCTCGATAAGCTTGCCTTCGGCTTCATCGCTGGCACCAAAACGGTCCCAGCCTTCGGATGAAGGAAAGTCCAGCAAACGGCCGTCGGCGTCCAACCGGAACATCAGATCCGGGATCAAGTCGATAATCGAGCGATTATAGGCGTCACTGGCTGCCAGCTGCTCTTGGCTGGCCAACAGTTCTTCATTGTGCTGGCGCAGTTCTTGTTCCGTAGCATGAAGCTGCGTTAACGCTGATTCCAGTTCTTCGTTGACTGCCCGCAGTTCCTCCTCATCCGCCCGCAGCGACTCAACAGCGTCCTGCAGTCGGGCGAGCATCGCATTGGCCGACCGCCGCAAACTGGCTGTCGTACTCTTCGGTTCATCGGCAACTCGATAACCCAAGTCACCATCCAAATCAATCCGGTCAATATCTGCAGCTAAATGCGTTAAGGGAGCAGCAAACCAACGGTGCTGCACGATATAAAGCAGGGCGAACAGGATCAGCACCACCAGTGCCATATTAAAAAAGCGCATCCAGACTTGGCTGCCCACCGCCGGCATACTATCATACGGCATGAAACTGGCCACATACCAGTGGCTGTGCGCTACTTCATGAACCGCCAAAATCCCGCCAACCCTATCCAACTCCACATGGATCGGCTCGCTGCGAGCTTCGGGGTTATCCAAGACAAGACCACCAATGACCGCGGCTAACGGCTGTCCCCAAGGCTGCTCCAAACTCCAATGACCGCAGAGCTGAATGGTGTTGCCCTGGGCATCCACCACAAAGTGGATCGTGTCATGATCATTTGGGTGGTTGTGTACGTAAGTTTCTAAATGCGCCAGCGGAAGATCCGCCCCAGCGACGCCCAGCAGTTGTCCGGCATCGTCATAGATAGCTGTAACGACGCTGGTAATACGGCCATGGCCGGCGGCATCTTCGTAGAAGTCCGCAAAGACAATGTCGTCATTGACTAGGGCCCGCTGGTACCAATCCCGAGTCGTATGATCAAACCACTCTGGCTGCTCCCAATCATAGGACATGGTAAACCCGCCATCGGCCCGGCCGAAAAAGACACTGGAAAAGAACGGATTAGCCGCATCCAGATGAGCCAAATAAGGCTGCAGAAGGGCTTCCTCATCGCCAGAGGCCTGGACAAAACTGCCAATACCTTCAACGACACTGGCCATGCGAGTCAGCCAACTGCCGATCTCGCCGGCCGTAAGGAGTTTCGACTGGACAGTGGCGACCTCGGCCTGCTCGGTCATCATGTGCTCAATATCTCGATATGTATAATAGAATCCGACGGCTAAGACCGCTACCATTAAAAGAGCCAAAGCCGCGTACGCCCGGGTCCACTTCTGCATCACGGTCACTCCCAAGATGTATATGCATACAACACTCCAGCATGCTCTGGTTTTCACCCCCGCTGGGTGACCAGATCATCGCCACTGCTTCCGACGATTATGCCGAGCAGTTTGTTTGTACATTGTTCACTCGTGTGGCGAAATCCTTTGTGTTCTCGGAAAAAGCACCAATTTAATCCACGCCAGCCTGCGCGTTTATCCCTAAACGAACAACACACGTCCAAAGCGGTCGGCTCAGACGTGCATTGATCCTAACTCTCTTGATTGGTTTGGCCGCCGGAGATGGCCACCGGAAAAAGGCCAGAAGAAAAATACTGCTGCCACCGGACAGCCGCAAAAAATTCGGCGAGCCCGTGTTCACCCGCTCCTACACAGGACACGCATTCGACCCGGGACACGCAGCGGCTCCGGCTCGCAGTGGGGTTGCTCAGTCAGCCATCGGCTGCAGCGATCCGTCCCCCAGCTGCCTCCAGCGCAGGGAACTGTCGGTCAGCATTCCAACGTCATCAAAGGACATCCAGCCGCCTAGGTGATCGCCATCGTAGACAGCCAGGGCGGCCCGCATCGAACCAGGATCGGTCCCCACCTCGGACATGATCATCAGCAAGACCGTGACCGCATCATAGACAGCTCGGCCCAGTTCGTCACCATCGTCTGCACCCAGAGATTCCTGCAGACGGGTCTGAAAGTGGTGCTGCGGCGTTGTCTCATCCAGTGCCTGCAGGGAGTACCATGGCAGTAAGGTCCACACACCGGCGAGATCCGGATCAGCCAACACGTCCTCATCCACCGCTGCCAACGGCGCTGCCACCACAACCGTGTCCAACTCCATAGCCTGCAGCACTTGGACCACAGCACCGGCTTCATTCAAAGGCAGATCCAACACCACAGCATCTAGGTCTTCAGCCACACCCAGTTCTGCCAGGACGCTGCTCCAATCATCGGGCGCATCCGGATCCGGATCGAGCCTGTACACTAAGGAGCCGGCCGGCAAAAACGCCGCCAAATCTCCTGCGATAGAAGGACCCATCAAATCATCGCTGATCACCGCAATCTCGCGGGCCGCGGTCTGCTCAGCAATCCAGTCTGCCAGCTCTTGAACCCCCTGCGTTCGCGGTGGCTGTAGGGCAAAGCTAAAGGGATACTCCACGAGCCAGTCACCGGCTGGGGTGAATGGCACCAGATGCGGGACCCGCAGTTCCTGGGCAAGATTCGCCAGGATAGTTGTGGTCTCCGGCGTCGTATCGCCCACAACTGCCGTCAGACGCGCCACACGCTGCAGCGACCGCAATTCTTCGAACACTTCCCCCGGGAAGTTAGCATACATTAGCGGCCGAACATCCACCGGGGCCGGCCCATGTTCGACTGACCAATCGGCCAGAGCTAACTCCACTGCAGCTTCGATAATCGCAGGTTCGGGGCCTTCCGCTGCTGCTGGGGTAGGGCTGACTAAGGCCACCACGGCCAACCCATGGTCTGTGTCTTCAAAGAACAGTCTGTAACCTAAAATCGTGACGAGAATAATGCCTGCTATGATTAAGGTAATCCACATGGTAAATTTCGGATGCCGATACGGACGGTTCTCCATGAACTCCACTCCTGTCTGTTCTTAATGTCTAGTGCCGCCGCTGGATGTGATGACGGCACTGACAAACCACACTCCAATCCTGGTATACGATTCTCTGCCGACACGCCAATTCCCTGCGCTGTATTGTCATATGCAAGCACTGGATTGCGTCTGGCGTCACTTAAGGCTCCTGACGCGCCCCAGCGCCCGCTGGACAGCGGACGCTGGAACGACTGGCGGCGAGACTGCAAGCGGCCTGTTGACCGGACTCCGCTCAGCCAAGGGATGGGTGCCTGTATCCCTACGAAACAACGCTCTTTAGACACGAAAACCTGCCAATTGGCGCTCCAAGTCCTGCGTTACCTGCGTCAACTCCTCCGCCAGATGGGTTAGCTCCTGCATAGTCGCTGTCTGCTGTCCACTGGATGCTGCGATGGCCGTCACGCCGCCCTGCATGTCTCGGGCCACCGCTTCGACGCCTTGGACCAGCGGCAGAATCGTGTCGATGCTCTGTTTAATGGTATCCAGATCCTCACGGGTCTGGACGGCAAGCTGCCGCCCCTCGGCAACCGCTTGGGTGCTTGCTTCCACCACGGTCTGCGCAGCTTCGGTCTGCAGCAGCAGTTCTTGCATGGTGGCTCGAATATCCCCGACAGCTCGCTGCGAACGCTCGGCCAACTCTCGCACTTCGTCTGCCACCACGGAAAACCCTCGCCCGTATTCGCCGGCTCGTGCTGCTTCGATGGCAGCATTGAGCGCCAGCATATTGGTCTTAACTGCAACCGATGAAATCAGTTCCACCATCTTCGTGATATTTTTGGCTGCACCTTGAACCCGGTGAATCGCCTCTACAGATTCGTGAGCGGCATCGGCAATCTGATTGA
>SLOZ01000022.1 GCA_007132255.1 Limnochordia bacterium
ACGATAACCATGGCCTGGCCTATTAGCGGTAACACGTCCACAGCAAACACTCGAATTCCCGCGGTGGCCTGGTCAAAAAAAGTTCCGACTTGACCTGTCATACGATCACTACTCCTTCGTGAGAAAATCGTAGAGTTTCCTTACGGTTTTGGCAACGGGGGTTATGATTCTATCTAAAACTTTCTCCCAAGCGTCGAGACTTTTGTTGAGTTGGGCGTCCACTTTCTGTGATTTTGCTTCTGCACGTTTCGCTAGATGGATGCCCCGATCGACGATGCGCTCAACCCGGCCTTCTAGGTGCAGAGCACCTGCACTAACGTTAGAAAGCGTGTTCTCCAGATGAATGCTCAAGGTGCTGAGGTGTTGCCCACCGCGGAGCATTTGGAAGTTGGAGAGTTCTCGCAGCTTGACAACGGTTTCTTGGATCGACATTTCCTTCGCTGCTGGAACTCTTTGAAGCAAGACAAGGCTGAGAAGTCTCAAAGAGGCCGTGATCACAAAAATCATCTGGACACTGCTTATGGTAACTGTATCCAGCTGCATCGGGGGCAGGAGCTGCACCAAAGAACCTCCTGCTAACGGGGCTACAGCACCGGATAGGCCGGTTATAGCGGCAAATACGGCGAAGTAGACACTACTGCCTTCTCTGGGAGCAGCGGACATAAGTAACTGGGACGTAGACAAGCCGATACCCGACCAAGCCAAACCGGTTAGGACATTGATGAACCAAAGAATACCAATGTTGTCCGGCGTTGCCAATAGCCAGAGAAGCGGCAAACCGCCACCGATGATAGAACAGACAAGTAACAAGGTCTTGCTTCCTATTTCATCGATGACCGAACCCCATAAGCGCATACCAAAAGTGTTAAACATCCCGCTCACTAGGCCCAATGTCGCAATAAGGGAAAATGGGATAGCCAGGGTCCGAATCATGTAAACGGAGAAGAACGGACTGGCAACACCTACAGAGAAGCTCCAGCAAGCGGCAAATATGATCCATCGTCGAAAACCACTATCTTGGATGGGTTTACGCAGTTGACTTAAAAAGCTGTCGCCGGTGGGCGACGGGACAGCTCGAACGTCTGAGACCCGGCTCAGTACCAATAACCCTAGGAAACCAAAAAACACGGCGACCCCAAACATCAGCGAGTATCCAGAGATCATCGCAGTAGGATCCGAATGCGTGGTCTGCCAGAAATCGATAAAGCGCCCTGCTGCCAAGGCGATCAACATGCCCGTAAGGCTGGCAATCATGTTGCGGAACCCGAAGAAACGCCCGCGAACTGTCTCGGGTACAAGAGGTGTCACCCAAGACATCCAGGCGATTCCACTGAGCGACGCAAAGAGACTGGCAACAGCAATGGCCAGAATCAAAACGACGATCCCTGTCGCTGACTGGAGTTCACCCATAACCAGCATGGGCATCAACGCGATAAATAGCCAGGCTAGTCTGAAGAGAGCACTGGTGATAAGGCATACTTTCTTAGAGCTTCCTACTCGCTGAACGAGATATGACCCAAGAATCTGCACTAAATTAAGCAGAGGAGGCATAGCTGCCAGCATGCCAATGTGGCTGTCCTCGGCACCAAGTGCCAAGGCAAAGCCAACAAGGAAAGCCCCTCCTATCAAAGTGCCGAACACTGTGTTGAGACTGCCTTCAATAACAAATCGGTTTAGATCCTTTTTTAACTGGGCCGCGTCGTTTGCCATTGCGTCATCCACACTATCACACTCCATGAAAGCTTCATCATTACCAATGGATTTCGGAGTCTTGGTACGCTTTTCCTGTTAAGAGTCACCGCTTTCTCTGGCCTGTGCATCACGCTCGGCGGTGCCCATGGGGTTAGTCCGATACACCGTTGAATCTTCCATGCAGTCTCATCGGCGTTTAGGTTGTGTCACGGACACCAAACTGCACCATTGGGGGAGCGAAACTTCCTGCGCTCCATTAATTGAACGATTTTGCCGCCGCCAAGGCGTATGACGTGCCCCATCTCAGGAACGCAAAAATAGCCCTCCTGTTAGACGTCAAGAAGGGAAACACTTTTCTGTGAGCGGCAGAGGTCAGCTTCCGCAATTCCGAAGGTGTTTCCAAGCGTCCACGGGGGTTTTGGGGGAGGTTTTTTGCCCATGCCAAAGGAACCGCCGGCAACCATTGAAAACCGTTGGGATCTTCTTTACCGGGACTATCCCGAAAGATACGATGCCTTCGCTGCTGTACCAAAGACTCCGCAGACCATCGATGTGCTCACGGATCGCTTTGACTTTACAGACAAGCTGATCCTGGACATCGGCTCGGGATCGGGTGCGTCGACGTTGGCCCTGGCCGAGTCGGCGCGAACCGTGATCGGTCTCGAAGTGGAAGACGCCATGCGAGCCATAGCGCTGCGCAGCGCTATCACCGAAGGGTGTATGAACGTGGCGTTTGTCCCCGGCAATGCCCTGGACATCCCATTCAAAGACGACCTCTTCGACATGGTAACAGCCATAACCCTGCCGCTGTTCCTGCCGGCAGAGATTGCGCAATTCGCCGCGGAAGCACTGCGGGTCACGAAAGCCGGGGGTGCCGTCATCAACGTCGGCATTGCCCCGTTTTGGTATGGTGGTGAATTAGCGTCCGTCATTCTCGGTGCTGAGCGTGTCACCGAAGTAGATACCGAAGGCGTCGTACAGCGCGTCCTGACAGAGCAGTTCGGCTTCAGCCACTTCGACTTTTTTGCCCATCAAGAGTACGGCTCTGTGGACAAGATCGTGGAGACCTATGGGTTCATCTTCGGCCAGAAGGCCATCGATTACCTCAAGACCGAAGCAAAAACCAGGATCCACTGAAAGTTTCGCGTCCATTTCAAGTACAAAGAGCAGCCTACCATCCGTCGGTCTTCTTGAGTAGCCTCCAGAGCCGCTGGCGGCCTTTGCTCACTGGTCTGAAGAACCGTCAGTCATGCTGTTACGCTGTGGGTGCTCGTCCAACCACTCCCGGGCAAAGTCTACAGCACTGGGCAAAGAAAACAAGCGCGAAGGCGCCGAGCCCACCCACCCCAACTGCACCGCTCCCGAACGATCCCAAGCTTCGCCAATGGCGGGAAACCATTCTGTTTGGAAATCCACGTCGGCAAACGCTGCCCAAATCCGCTCGCCGTCTCGAATCACGGGAGCGTGACCGATGTATGACGTGGGCTGCCGCACCCGGTATTCTGCCAGATGAAAACATGTATTGGAATCGTAATTCACGCCCAATAAAAGCGTTTGTGCCTGGAGTTCGTACAGCCGCCCTAGGGGTGACCGTTCACCTAAGCTGAACTCCAAAGAATGGTTAGCGGTAATCCGCTCTGCCTGGGGACCCAATGCACAAAACGAAACGCATGGGTGCTGGCTGCGCACGACACCGGGCCAAGTGCGGAACTGCTCAGCAATGACCCCCATGCCCGCCGAAGGCGTTCTCTGGGCGTCAAACGCTGGCATTTCCTGCCGAATCAGGGGCCACCAGGCTTCCGGAACCGGAGGGTTTTCCCATTCACTAGGTTCGGACAGCGATCCTGAGTGGGCTGGCATTACCAACGTACCCTTGGGCCCGAGGACGTCCAAGAGTGCTTGGATGACGGTTCGGGCTCCACCCACAACCCATCCGATAGACTTCAACGAACTATGTACCAGCAAGACACCGCCGTCCTTCACACCTAAAAGCTGGAGATCGGCACTGAGGGTCTGAACCGTTCTTGGCGTCGGCGTCGCTTCCACCACGTGTTGTTCACTCATTTTGAGCATCATCCCTTCGAATCGACTGCTTGTATGTACGTCCATGAGAAATCTTGACGCGCAACACCGGTGGCAGAGGGCTCGTCCCCGACTGTTCACCGGTGTCAAGTTACTTGGTATACCGATCGGCTACACTAGATGCAGCATAGGAATCCGGCTTGATCTTGGCAGGAAATCCTGAACCCACAATCATCCCTACAACCTCTTTGATCAGCTCTTTCGTAGCGCCATTGTTGCCTACATCTAGATGGATCTCAACATCCAGTTCATGCCCGCCTTCCGCCAAATACTCGGTTAACTGACTGGCCACAGAAAGACTACGTGATGCTTCATAAAAGATCCGCTGCCGCAGACTGCGCTGCTTGAACTGACGATCCCGTTCAAAGTAATAGCGTCCACCTTTGCCTTGACGATACACAATCAAGGCCGTAACATACTCGGTGGCGTCATCACGTACTTGGGAATCAGTCCCCACCATCAAGTGATACTGATCCTCCGGATGCTGCGCCGCAAAGGCTAAAATATCCGTGAACACAGACTCAAATGGCAGTGGTCCGCGACTAGGGCTTATGAACACAGCATCTCTCAACACATCCATGGGATCACCCACTCTCTAGAAAGATATGATTCTTGGTGATTTTTCGCACATTTCATTGGTTTATTATATCAAAAAATGATCGCTGCGTACACAAAAAATGACAAGAAAGCCAAAGGTCCTGCTTGTGGCTTTCTTGTCATCTTTTATACGTCTGTTCGCAGCGCTAACAGCGCTTCGGTGATTTGGCTGAACTGTTCCAAAGCCAACGCTTCACCGCGCACGTTCACGTCGATGTCCAAATTCTCCAGAATGCCATCAAGACTGGCTGCATCTAGGTTCCATTCTTTGAGCACTTGTTTTAGGGCATTTCGAAGTTTCTTACGCCGCTGCGAAAATCCGCCTTTGATCACCGTGAACAATTCCTCTTTGGGTGCCGCAACAGGCGGTTGCGCTCGGACATCCAGCCGCATGACCGCCGAGTCCACATCAGGCTTCGGGAAAAACGAGTGGGCCGATACTACACGGCACAACTGCGGCTTAGCATAGTACTGCACCACTAAGGACAGAATGCCATAATCACCGGTTCCAGGTTCCGCAGCCATGCGCAGCGCCACTTCATGCTGCACCATCACGGTCACCGACCGGAACGGCAATCCGCACTCTAAGGCTTTCATCACCAACGGTGTTGTAATGTAATACGGAAGGTTAGCCACCATCTGCAGCGGCTGCCCATGCCACCCACTCTTCTCTAAGACCTGCGCCCAATCCAACTGCAGCGCATCGCCTTCCACCACAGTGACCGACGCCGGATCAAGGTGCTCCTTCAAAATCGCTGTCAACTCACGGTCGATTTCAATGGCTGTTACCTGGGCTCCAGCTTCGGCAGCGGCTCGTGTCAGCGTTCCCAATCCCGGTCCGATCTCCAGTACCCAATTACCCGGTGTGACACCGGCATCCTGCACAATGCTCTGCAGCAGATTCTTATCACTGATGAAGTTCTGGCCGAAACGCTTCTTGAAGCGAAACCGATACTCCCTGACGAGTTGTTGGGGTGTCCACGCTTCCAATCGCGCTGCACGTCCTTTCCTGCTCTGGTTCGTTCCATCCACAGCCTATGATTGACCAAAGTTTTCGTGAAGAATTTCCATTCTCTGGTACATCCGCACCATTTCTTCACTGCCCGCCATGTCAGCCATGGCAGCCATTACGGCTTCGTCATCCATGCTTTCCATAGCATCAAAGACGGCGAGCATATGTTCCATGTCTTCCTCACTGAGCTGGCCCGCCTTGATGAGCTGCTCCGCTACCTGCATAAACTTTAGTTTGGTCCTTTCAAGATCATCCATGAGACCCATTCTGGCTCACCTGCCCTCCCGGAAACTCATCAATGAAGCGAGTGTACTCCTTGACAAAGCGCAGCTGAACCGTTCCCGTCGGGCCTTTGCGCTGTTTGGCAAAGATTATCTCTACCATGCCCTCGGTTCCATTCTGCTTGGCCTGCTCCGGATAGTAGTAATCCTCCCGGTAAAGGAAGACGACCATATCAGCGAACTCTTCGATGTTGCCCGAGTCTCGCAGGTCGGACATCATCGGCCGTTTGTTCTCTCGGCTTTCCACTCCGCGGTTTAACTGCGATAGTAAGATAATGGGAACATCCAGTTCTCCTGCTAAGTCTCGCAACTCCCGCACCATTTCACCGATCTGCAGCGACCAAGATTTTTGGTTGTTTAACGACGGCTTTATAAGCTGCAGATAGTCAATGACAATCAGGCCCAAATTGGGCTTTTCGGTCTTGACCTTACGGGCCTTGGCTCGGATTTCCGCACAGGTTAGTCCCCGCTTATCCACAATGGTGATGGGCAGGTTATACAGTTCATTAAACACCTGTTGTGTCTGGGCGAACTGCTCATCACTGAGTTTTGTTTGATACTCATTGCTGGTGATTTCGAACTTACCCGATTGCTTGTGGGTAAATAACTCGCTGAGCACAATCCGATCTCCAATCTGCTCATCATCCATCTCGAGACTGAAGATCAGCACCGGAACGTCTCGCTTAGCCACGTTCACAACCATATTCGTTGTGATCGCCGTCTTCCCCATGCTGGGCCGAGCAGCCAGAATGATCAAATCTTTCCTCTTCAAACCTGTGGTCATACCGTCAATGCTGGGAAAGCGTACCGATAGTCCATAGGCTTCATCTAGACCTTGACGCCGCTCCACAAGCTTAACGTAACATTTATTGAGAACTTCCAGGAGGGTCTTGGCGTCATCGTCGCCTTCGCCCTCACGCTGGGTCGCCGAAAAGATAAGCTCTTGGGCTTTGGCCTGCACAGCACTGAGTTCTTCATCGGTATCGGCCACGGCGATCTCTTCAATGGCCTGGGCCGCTTCGAGAAGCCGCCGCGCTCCTTCCTTGGTACGAAGAATCCGGACACTGGGTTCTAGTTCGCTGATCGCCGAGAACGACTGGGTCAAAGCAATCAGGATTTCTGCCGGTGACTCCAGACGTTCGTCGCGGCGCAGCCGATTGTACACCTGGGTATACGATATGCGGCCGCGCTCATTGTATAAGTCCACAATGATATCATAAACCTTGCGATACATCGGGTCGTAAAAATGTGTTGGACGCAGCTTGTCAATGACCTGGTCCACTTTGTGAGGATGCTTGATGAGAATGCCCAGAACCTGCTGTTCGGCATCACGATTCATCG
>SLOZ01000177.1 GCA_007132255.1 Limnochordia bacterium
CATTTCTAGTTTCTTCTTTGCCCCTCCCACCTGCGACAGTTTAAGGGATTCGGTTGGGATTCCCTCCGGCCTTGGAAGCCACGGGAACGCCGGGCGTTCGACGATTGCGAACCATTAGCCATCGTTTCGCTATGTTTGCAGAGCCTTCTGATGCCTATCTTGATGGCATCGGGAGGCTTTTTCTACGCTTCTCGGGCTTGGCACCCCATGAACATGATAATGTTTGATTGCCCCGTGCAGCCGATGGTTGTAACCAACGCGCTTACTTCTGTATTATACGCAGACTCGGTCCGGGATCAAGGGTTTCATTCTCAGCCATTCAACTCCAGGTCACAACCGGAAGGGGATTCGCATCCGGAGGTCTAATAGATGCAATACAAGTAGAATGATCGCAACCAACCGGATTCTTGAAGAACCAGGAAGCGGGCCGTGTTGATTGTCTAAAAGGCGTAGCCAGACTGGTCAAGCGCCGACCGCCGTGAACCGAGGCGGATGCACCTTATGGCCGTTCATGGAATCGAGGGAGGGTACCATTGTGCCGCTGCAGATTATCCAAAATGACATTACCAAGGTGCACGTCGATGCCATCGTCAATTCCTCAGATTCGCTGCTATCCGGCCAAGACGGTATGGATAAAGCCATCCATTTGGCAGCAGGACCAGAACTGTCCGCTGAGTGTAGGACGTTGGGCAGCTGCAGGGTGGGCGAGGCCAAAATAACCAGAGCATATCAGCTTCCTGCTCGGTATATCATTCATACTGTGGCACCCTGTTGGTCGGCCGGCCTCAGCGCTGCCGCGGACCGTTTGGCCGCTTGTTATGCCAATGCCCTGCGTTTGGCAGAAGAGTACCAGTTGGAGAGCATTGCTTTGCCTCTGATGGGGGTAGGACAATGCGGTTTTCCCAAGGACAAGGCACTGCAGACAGCGATCTCCGTTATTGGCGGCTTTCTGTTGAGCAACGAAATGACAGTCTTCCTGGTGGTTCCTGATCGGGCTGCGCTGGGGTTCTCGGAGCCACTGTACGATTCCATTACTCGATATATTGACGATAAATTTATGGATGACCTTCCTGAGGACTACAGGCGGCGCCAGGCACCAGAAGCGTTAGAGATGGCTGAAGAGTCGCCGCGCCCAATGGCTGATGGGTTGGTGCTCTGGCATTCGGAATTGCAAGCTGAGGAATACCCGAGGACCTTGGAAGACGTCGTGAATAGAGTGGGCGAGAGCTTCTCTCAAATGCTGCTCCGGTTGATTGCGGAGAGGGGTATGACGGAGTCGCAGGCCTACAAAAAGGCCAACGTGGACCGAAGGCACTTCTCGAAAATCCGCAATGATATCGGATACCGCCCGACCAAACCCACCGTGCTGGCGTTTGCCATTGCCCTGGAACTGAGTCTGGATGAGACCAAGGATCTGCTGCTTCGCGCCGGTTTTGCTCTCTCCCACAGCAGCAAATTCGACCTCATCATTGAGTACTTCATCGACGAGGGCAACTACAACATTTTCGAGATCAATGAAGCATTGTTTGCCTTTGAGCAGGATCTGCTCGGTCTGTAAAGGCCCAAACTGTCGCCTCCCATGCGACCTATGCTCGATCAGACCATGGTATCCTTGAGTCACAATACGTGATAGGAGGGCCAAGCCATGAAAAAAGGATTGACTGAGTTGGTGTTTATTCTTGATCGGAGCGGTTCTATGGGCGGTTTGGAGAGCGATACTATTGGCGGTTATAACTCCCTGTTGGCAAGGCAGAAGCAGGAGGCCGGTGAAGCCATCGTAACGACAGTACTGTTCGACGATCGTTATGAGTTGCTGCACGACCGCATCAACCTGCGGGGGATAGAAGCGATCACGGACAGGGATTACTTTGTCAGGGGCAGCACTGCATTGCTGGACGCCATTGGCCGAACCATTAACAAGATCACCAACGCTCAGAGCCATACAACGGAAGCGGAGTGGGCTGAGCACGTGATGTTCGTCATCACCACGGATGGACTGGAAAATGCCAGCTGTGAGTTCAGTTACAAGAACGTTCGCCAAATGGTGGAAGAGCAGAAACACAAGCACGGCTGGGAGTTCATCTTTCTTGGTGCTAATATCGATGCTGTAGCCACAGCGGAACAGTTCGGTATTACACCGGATCGGGCCGTGGATTACGCTGCCGACAGCGCTGGTACAGCCCTCAACTACGCAGTGATCAGCGACACGGTGAGCCATTTGCGCTGTGAGGCTTCTATTCCGAAAGACTGGAAAGAGCGCATAGAAGACGACTTGGCGCAGCGGAGGAGTAAGCGATAGCGAGGTGCTTTCGGAAACCCAACAACCTGTGTCTTGCTCAGCGTCCACCGTTGGTGGGCGCTTTTTGCTGCCGAAAGTTTTGGGCTACTACATGCATAAATAATAAAAAACTAAGAAAAAGAAAAATATACAGAAGGTTGGCATAAATTCGTGGCGAAACATAAAATCGAATAAACTTGCCGAACGGTTTCGGTGACCCTAAAGACAGGTTGCCAACCTCATAGTGTACACCCAGATCGGCGGCTAGCACTAGCAGAACATGGGGCCTTGTTATTGGTGCTAGCTTTGTTTTACTGGTCAAGCCGTTGTCCAGTGGGAACGTGTATCGGTTAGCAGGCCACAAAGGCAATTGTTATGGTCGGGACCAGTAATCTGTGATGCAATGCCAAATCGAGAGGAGTGAAGACCATGCCGAAAACGTATTGGTTGTGCTTGCTGGTGCTTGTTGTCATGACAACGAGCTGTACGGGTGGAGGAGGCAGTTCAGGGTATCGACTGACGATCCCAGTGGAAGGAGAAGGAGTGGTCGAAGCGGGCGGAGCAATCAATGGATATTATGTCGCTCGTACCTACGCGTACCTGAAAGCGATTCCCGCAGCCGGTTGGCGGTTCTTGCGCTGGGAAGCCAATGAAAATTGTCCAGATTCCGACGAGTTTAATGTGCATATGGATAGGAACAAGACCATCAAGGCCATATTCGCGCCACAGACCGGTACCCAAAGTCACTTTACCGCCGGAGGTGTAGCGTTCGATATGCGCGCCGCGCCAGCCGCCACCTTCCCCATTTGGTCTACCAACGCTGGCACTGCCACAGTTGACACCGCCTTTTGCGTCGCCGAGACACAGGTTACCTACGAGTTGTGGTACGCAGTGCGGCAGTGGGCCCTGCAGAACAGCTATACGTTTGCCAACGCAGGGATGGAAGGATCAACCACCGGTGGTGGGAGTTCCCCGAATTGGAGCAACATCGGCAAAATACCCACTACGACACACAATGAACCGGTGACCATGGTGAGTAGGGTCGACAGTCTTGTTTGGTGCAATGCCCTGTCTGAAATGTTGGGATTTGATCCGGTGTACCGGTTCTTCGGGAACGTGCTTAGAGATGCTACTCGTGTTGGGGACTGCGATGACGTAGTCTTAGGGAACACCCGTGGATTCCGGCTGCCCACGAGTCATGAGTGGGAGTTAGCTGCTAGGTATCAGGGCAATGACAGTTCGCACGGAGCCATTCTACGAGATGGTCTGTATTGGACACCGGGGAATTACGCCAGTGGAGCCACAGCCAATCACGAAAACACGTCGGCAACGCAGGCCGTGGCATGGTATGATGCTAACAGCGGGGGCAGTACCAAGAATGTCAAGACAAGGCTGTCTAACGGTCTCGGTGTCTATGATATGAACGGAAATGTATCGGAGTGGTGTTTCAGCAAATACTCGCTCAGGCGCGCAATCCACGGCGGTGCCTTCAACCACTATTTCCACCACATGCTTCTCAGTTTCATCGACGGTTTCGACGCATTCAGTGTGCAAAACAACCTGGGGTTCCGCTTTGTCAGGTCCCAGCTTTGAGTTCTAGCTGCCGGTGCTATCCGTCGCGCAGGAACCGAGCCGTTGGTTTGACGAGTTCAACGTTGCTGTGGACCTAGATCCATTCTTTGAGATATCTTGAGGTGTAACGAAGGCTTACCGTTAGAAAGGGAGGCGTTTGTAATGGCCACATGGAAACGATGGGCGCTTCTTCTGGTTGTGGTCGCTGCCATTGTCAGCGTCACCGCTGGTCCCGTGGTCGGACAAGGCCACCTTTTCGTTTTTGACCGTACTACGGGTACCATCAGCGACTATGTCGGGAACCAATCCCACGTGTTGGTGCCGGATCATATTGACGGCGTGCCCGTGGTCGCCATCGGTGTGCGGGCTTTCATGGATAGCCGGGACCTGGAAAGTCTCGTGATCCCGGAAACCGTGACCCGGATAGGTGGTGGAGCCTTTGCTGGCTGCAACAACCTCACCAGCGTAACTTTGCCCGATAGTATCACGGAGATAGGCGCTCGAGCCTTTGCCGGTTGTGAGAGTTTGGCCGAGCTCAGCCTTCCCCGGGATTTATCCGAGCTGGGTGCCGGAGCGTTTTGGGGTTGTACGAGTTTGACGAGTATCGTTATTCCTGACGGTGTGAGTTTTTTGGGAACGGGAACATTCGCCGGTTGTGAGAGTTTGGCCAGCGTTACTCTTTTCGAGAACCTATGGTGGCTGGATAATGCTGTCTTTGCCGGGTGCCACAGCCTCGTCACCATCGCCATTCCCGAGAGCGTCGGGCAGATCGGTTACCAGGCATTCGCCGACTGCAGCAGCTTGCAGGACATTTTCATACCGGAAAACGTGACTGCCGCAGCACCTGGGGCCTTTCGGGGCTGTGTGAGCCTGCAGAACATCGCTGTTGCCGACTCTAATCCGTCCTATACAAGCATCGACGGAGTCCTCTTCAACAAAGCCGCGACGAAGCTTATCGCCTATCCGGTCGGGCTGGAATCGAAACACTATAGGGTCCCGGAAGGTGTTCGCAGCATAGCGGAGGAAGCGTTTTGGGGCTGCCAGAACCTGACCAGCATGACGATCCCAGCCAGTGTCACAGATATCGGGGAACGAGCTTTCTGGAGCTGCCAAGACCTTGTGGTCTCCACCCCGGAGAACTCCTATGTCCACCGCAGCGCAGCCCGCCTCGGCGTTCAAATTCAGGTTTTGGCCGCTGCCGTGGGCGATGCAGCGCCGGCGCCATTGTCTGACGAGCAGCTGCGACAACAGCTGCCCATGTACCAGTCTCAATTGCACGGACTTTTGGAGGGTGTTGGGGGATCCTATCCCGAAGATATCCGCGAGTTCGAGTACTATAACTCAAACGAGACCTTGCGCGAACTGGTGGAGCATCTGTTGGCCTTAGGTTATGGCGTGCGGCAGGTTGAGGGTTATTATGACCTTTACGTAGGCGAACGGCCACGGTATCGTGGTGAGCCGTTCATTCCAGAGCGTTGGAGTGATAAATACCTGTTGGAGGCCGTTGACAGTTTCCAGGTTGACTTGGATGCAGCCTTTCTGATACAAATCGGCCAAACCTTTCCGGAGCACATCACGGATCTAGACCGCTACCAGACCGATGCAGACTTTCGTGAGTGGATCCAGTACCTTGCAGCGATAGGATACGATTTTCAGCGGGCAGGCAGCGGCTACCAGTTACATGTCGGCGAGTCAAAGTAGATAGTCCACGCGGACTCGGTGGCCCAATACGGGATGCTCCCGGCACGACGACAAGAGCAGGCTGAAAGAGTTTGCGGTGTGGGTATTAAGAGACTGCGAAGAACCTTTCTGCCAAATTAGAGGGCAAACGAACAGTGGAAGCGACAGAAGCGATGACCTTAGGGTCATCGCTTCGTCTGCACCATTTGCGTAACCAATCTAAACTTGTCGATACTGACGCCAGGTGGGCAGCTATCACTATTGGCCAAAATGTAGCGTTGAGTCCCCATGCGTGCCAGGAGTTCTGCAACATAGGTTTCCAGTTGGTCCATACTGGCTTGGAGGAACACGGTCGGTTCAATACCGCCGATGAGGGCTATGTGTTTCGGCAAAATCTCCTGAGCTTCCCATAGCTCGATATCCCCCGTAGGTGGGGGCGAGATGGATTCAACACAGTCGATGTTTGTCTGTCCCATAGCGGGAAGCAAAGCCCGCAGATGCCCACAAGCGTGATGGATCAGCAGTTTGTGGGCATCGTGAATCATCTCACCCCAGGCATTAATTTCGGGAGCGGCATACCGTGCAAAGTACCCCGGGCTGATATTCGTCGTTGAACTATCTTCCCAAAATATAAAGGCTTCGGCTTCGGCGTCGACGGAGATCTCCACGGTCTTCAGGGAGTTCGCCTGCATAGCGGCTAAGGTCGCTTCTACGACCTCAGGAAAATCCATTAGGGCATACACTAGATTTTCTGTGCCCACCCAGAACTCCAGCAGCGACTGAAAACTGGTTTTTGACTCCGAACCAATGATCGGTAGATAGAGCCCAGAATCGCCCAAACGCTGATAGTCCTCTGCGAACTTTGCCATGTTCGGCTCGATGACGGTATGCTCGTTGATATATGTGAGTACCTCAAAATCCTTGGCAGTCGTCACAGGATGATCCACAATAAACCAGGTGTTTCCTAACTGAGAATAAACATGGCGGGCCTGCAGGGTCCCTACTGGAGTTTCGTAGCGAGTGAATTTCTCCTGCCCCCTCACTTCTTCCCGCAACGTACAGCTCCTATACTTCTTTACAAACAGACAATGAGAGCCGCGCAGCAGTGGGTCTGCTCCGATGTCCTGCAGAAAGGCCAATTGGCCCCGCTCCCTAATCTCGCTGGGGAATGTTTCCCAAATATACGCCAGAAAAGGCGACCATGGTACGCGGTCTACTGCTTCGCCTCGTAAGGCTGCAAGTATTCGTTCTTTGGGTCTCACTTCGTCACCCCTTCCCTCTGGTCTCACCTACAAAATATACGGGCATGACCTTCAAGTGCGCGCGCGTTCTCTCCACTATTCATCTGCAGCAGACCAAATGGCTCCTACTGCTCCTACTGCTCCTACTGCTCCTCTGTGTAACTATTTGCCAATATGAGAAAGACACTGGCTGTCCACGTATAGGCCAAGTCACAAAGGCCTTCGCCCGTAA
>SLOZ01000144.1 GCA_007132255.1 Limnochordia bacterium
ACAGGCTGGCTTGGCCAGCCGCGGAGCTGTTCTGTCTTGAGGTACAGGTAACAGGCTGGCTTGGCCAGCCGCGGAGCTATTCTTTCCTGAGGTAGGGGTAACGGAGGGCTTCAGAGGCTGAGTCCACTAGGACCACGTGGAACTCACTGTTCGTTGTTGTCTGGACCATGTTGCTCAAAGGAGGTTTCCAAAATTATGAAATGGACAACGGTACGTCCGGTTGCTTCCAAAGAGTCGTTTCCCGGAGTGCGTGTAGCCATGGTGGCTGCAGCCGTCGAGGCTGGAAACAGCCGGGCCGAACAATGGGTCCTAGATTTGGAGGACGATGGATTTTGCACGGTTCTCTGGGACAAGGGCAACAATGTTCTTTATTGTTCCGGTTCCGCAGAACCATCACACACGTTATCCGAAGGCTTAGACCGCCTCTTGCTAGACGTTATCCGACCACAATGCTTAGGCACAGAACGGCCGTATTTCAGCACAAAATGCCTCAGTCACAAACTTGAAGATATGTGGGAGTACAGTGTCCAGCCGTGGTTGACTGGAAGCCACCGCAAGTGCTTCTACGAGCGATCCTGGACCCAGGAATTGCCCGAAGGGGAAATGACCAAACGACTCGGGTTTTCGGTACTTCCCATTGATCGCAGCCTTCTCAACGACACTGCACTGGCGAACATAGATGCCATTCGCGAAGAAGTATCGGGAATGTGGCCATCCCTCGAGGCTTTTTGCCAATATGGCTTTGGTGTTGCGATAGCCTATAAGGGTGAGGTTTTATCGTGGTGTACCGCTGAGTATGTCAGTGACGATCGCTGTGGAGTGGGAATCGAGACGGTTGAGTCGTACCAAAAACAGGGCTTAGCGACCTGGTTAACCCACGAATTTCTGCTTGAGGCTCAACGTCGTCGGATCAACGTGGGCTGGGAATGCTGGGCCGGCAATGTGGCCTCAATCCGAGTCGCTGAGAAATGTGGGTTTACTCTGTTGGAGGAAGGCACCATGCTTGTGGGGAAGTTCACCTAACTGGCAGCGTTCGGCGTTATTCTACTCAAATTCTTCTACATTGGTCCCTATGCTGACTGTGTTTCACTCAGCCAACAGCCACCGTTTGGGTGGCTGTTAGCGCGTCCGCAATAACCTATTCAGGATATTTGACCATGGTCAGGTGGTTGACTTGCAGGTTGTTATCTAAGGTGATGCGAATTCGACCCGAATTCGGCGAAGACACAGTTGAATAGGCACCGAGGCTCCGGTGATTCCACCACACCTCGACGCTGTCTTGGCTGCAGCGTACTCGCAGATGGTTCCAAGGCGTCAGGTCATAGGGCTCAAAGTCGTAAGGTTCGTCATTAATACGCACTACACGCTTGTGGTTGTTGACCGCTATCTTGATCCATGGCAGTTCGATGCTGCCACAGCCCTGCTGTCCAAGGACACACTGCCATTCACCGCCATCTGCAGAAACGCAGCGCTCCAAGGTGTTCACTGCGCCGTGTCCATAAATCCCGGTATCGGAAATGCCGACGCTGCCTGTCGTTAAACTCCAGGGCCCCAGTTCTGTTCGCAGGGTATGCAGAACCATAGAACTACTGGCCTTTCCCACCGTGTCCGCCACGAAAACATCGCTAAAAAACTCTGTTAGAAGCAACCCCGCCACCATCACACCACAGCTACTGGCCAACGCCAACTTGTCACAGCTGCTCGCCACGGAGCCGTGCCAGATGCAGTGCTCCTCCCAAAACACCTGCAGGTCACCATGATTTTTGACGAGGCGATAGCACTGCCATTTAGCATTGGCTGCGGGTACCGCCCGAACATCACCATTAACGAAATGCAGGTGGGCCGAGTCGTCCTGCTGTTGAATGTCGAGAAGACTTCGCCCAGACTGAAGCACCGTGAAGGTTTCGGTGGGCTCCAATTGAACCCAGAACTCGAAGAGATAGCTCTCAACGTCGACTCCTAGGGTATGTGTGTTTGTGACTAAGAACTGGCCGATCCGCAGCGTTGGCGGAGCCGGCTCCGCCATCCAGTGAGTATGCGGCCCGGCAATGACCATGGTGTCACCATGCCAGAAGAGGCGATCGATGTACGTTGTGCGGGTGCGATCATCGCCCACATGGCCATGATACACCACGTAGTCATCGACTCCATTGGGACCTTTGGTCACTACGTGGTGTCCCGGCCCCCAAACTTCATCGCTGCTGGCCAGAATGGGACGGCTGGTGCCGGCGGGGAACTTTTCCCAACTGGCGTCCGCCATTCCATTTGGCCCATGACAGATCTTGGACGTGGCATAGGCGATGTGGTACGTTGGTTGGTAAAAGCAGCCACCACTGTACATTTGATAATATGTGCCCAAGCGTTTGAGCACAAAGGGGCCCTCGTTCCAGAACCAGTCTCCTGCTGAGGTTCCTTCCCACGGGAACTCCGGTCGACAGACGAGGCTCGGGCTACCCTGCAACGTAGTCAAACGCAGCATCTTGTCCACGACATTTCCACAGCCGATGACTCCATCTGGTCCGCGCGTAGAGTCATTGCGAACATTGTAGAACATATACCACGTGCCATCACTATCCAGGAAGGGATGGGCATCGATGGACCACTCGGTGGTCAGCGGTTGGTCGTGGAGTTGAAATGGACCCAGAGGATGGTCGGCGATGGCCACTCCAATGTGCCGGCGGGAATCATCGGCATCGCCATCACGCAGCGCCGCTCCGGCAACATACATGTAGAAGAAGCCTTCGGCATAGAGTACTTCCGGAGCCCAAAGGGCTGTGGCAGCCCAGTGGTTCGGGTCCGGCGAGGGGTGTAAGGCGTGGCCGGCGGCTTCCCAGTGGACAAGGTCAATGGATGTATAGACTGGAATGGCGTCTTGGCCGCTGTGGTAGAGATAATAAACACCTCGATACCGCAGGATAGCAGGATCCCCTTGATCCACACCAACCACGTTGAGGACGGGATTTGTGTACATGGTACATCTCCTTTCGGTGGATCGCAGTGAGCTGTTGTGGGGACTTCGTCGCCGAACGACCAAGTCTCTTGGGCGTCCTCAAAGGCAAATCAGTACCCGCTGATCTTCCCTACTTTTGGGGGTTATCGAGGAATCAAATTGGTCGCCCAGGGAGGATAACGCAGCCATGTTCACTAACATATCTTTACTGAAAAGTTTACCGGGATCGGACTGTGTTGGCAAGAAGCAATGTGCAGTGACCACGCACCGATTTCTTGACCGATTTTGCAGTAACAGTTCCCTGTACCGAATCGGGACTGTGATGTTGCAGACTTCAGGAGCGTGTGTGTCTTGAAATGCGGGCGCAGGACTGCCTGTCATAATCGCCTGTCATATGAGGAAGGATGAGCTGTCGTGCATACCTATGACATCATTATCGTAGGAGCTGGAATCGTTGGTACAACCATTGCCAGAGAACTGTCTCGCTACCATTTGGACGTGTTGATCTTAGAGAAAGAATATGACGTATCGATGGGCGCGACGAAGGCCAATAGCGCCATTGTCCACGGTGGTTACGCCGAGAAGCACACAACCTTAAAAGGGCGCATGTGCTTTCCCGGACGGCAGGAGTTCAAGCGCCTGGACAGTGAGTTGAACTTTGGTTTTGCGGAGACAGGGTCGCTGGTCGTTACCATGGAGGATGATCGTGGGCCGTTGGAGGCGCTGTTGGCCAATGGCATCGAGAACGGTCTCGATGACTTGGAGATCGTCGATGGTCAAAGGGTTCAAGAGTTGGAACCTGAACTTAATCCCGACATCAAGTGGGCGCTGTACTGTAAGGGTGCAGGCGTTTGCTCTCCCTATGAGATGGCGATTGCCATGGCAGAAAATGCTGTTCACAATGGCGTGGATCTGCGTTTGGAGCATGAAGTCCAGGCCATGGAGCCGGATCATCACGGTGAGAACGGGCGCGCCTTCTTGGTCCACACCGATAAAGAAAGCTTCCGCGGTCGCTACATTTTGAATGCGGCGGGGGTCTTTGCTGATCAGGTGGCTGGCATGTTGGGAACGGCCGGTTTTGAAATCAACCCGCGCAGCGGTGAGTACCTCATTTTTGCCCGTGATACCGGTAGGGCCATCAACTCTGTTGTCTTTCAACTGCCGACTAAACTGGGCAAAGGTGTTTTGGTGGCGTCGACGTATCATGGCAATCTGCTCATTGGCCCAGATGCCAGTGATGATTCGCCACGTGAGGATACCTCGACGCACATGGAGCGTATTGCTAAGATCTACGAGCAGACGAAGACGCTGTATGGTGCGATGGATCCCAAAAAGTTTCTCCGCAGCTTTACCGGGATTCGGGCCCGCAGTTCAACGAATGACTTCATTATCCGGTCTTCGCAGGATTTTCCTGAGTTCATCCAAATAGCCGGCATTCAATCGCCGGGTTTGACGGCATCCCCTATCATTGCCCGGCGAGCCATGGAACTATTGCAGGCTGTCGGTTGTGAATTTCGTGAAAATCCGCAATTTGATCCAAATCGAGCGCCGATTATTGTCAAAAAGGACCTGCTGCCGTTTCCGGACATTAAGCACCTCATTGACATGCCTGCAGCTCCAGAAAAGATCATCTGCCGCTGTGAACAGGTGCGCGAATCCGAAATCGTGGATGCCCTTCACCGGGGAATCCCCGTGAAGGCCATTGATGGAGTAAAGCGAAGGACCCGGGTCACCATGGGCTGGTGCCAAGGAACGTTTTGCCGGTCGCGTGTAGCGGAAGTGATGGAACGGGAATATGGACACCCAGTGGACACCCGTTTTGACATTGAGCACAGTGGTGTAAACCGGGTGATGAAATCCGAGCTCTTGGAGTACCTTGAAGGCCAGGCGGAATGAGGTTGGGTGCACGCCGGGTGGTTTCGGACTTTTGGCGTTTGGTCGATGGGAATATATTCCATGTACCTGGCATATGGAAGTAAATTCCAGCGCATGCAGGCTGATAGAATGGGAACTTATTCCAGATACCTGGTTACTGGGAGCCACTCCCAGAGCAGTGACCGATCGTCGCCCTGTTAGAACTTGACGAGATAAGGAGGCCTTGTATATGACATCAAGGGAACGGGTAGACATGGCTCTGAACCACCTGGAGCCAGATCGAGTTCCGTTAGACTTGGGTGGCAGTAATGTGACCAGTATGCACGTTAGTTCCGTGTATCAACTGCGCCAAGCTCTGGAACTGGATGCTCCAGGAACTCCGGTGAAAGTTGTTGAACCCTTTCAGATGTTAGGTGAGATAGGTGATGACCTACTAGACGCTTTAGCTGTGGATGTTGTGGGTGTCAATGGACGAAATACTATGTTTGGATTTCCTAACGAGAACTGGCGGTCATGGACGACCTTCGATGGCACTCCGGTCTTGGTTCCAGAAAAGTTCAACACTGAGCCCGAACCCAATGGTGATCTGCTGCTGTATCCCGAAGGGGATCGGTCGGTACCGGCTAGTGGTCGAATGCCCGCCGGCGGGTGGTATTTCGATGCGTTGGTTCGGCAGCCGCCCTTGGATGAAGCCAGTTTGGATCCGGAGGATAACCTCGAAGAGTTTCAACCGATAGCGGATGAAGACTTGGAGCATTTTGCTGATACCATTGATGACGTTTATAACCAAACAGACAAAGCAATTTTCGCCAGTTTTGGCGGAACAAGTTTTGGGGACATAGCGCTGGTTCCGGCAACACAGTTGCCCTTTCCTAAGGGAATTCGCGATATTGAGGAATGGTATGTTTCTACAGTCACTCGACGGGAGTATCTCATGGCAGTGTTTGAGCGCCAATGTGAGATTGCTCTGGTCAATCTCCAGCGCATTCATGATGCTGTGGGCAACAAAGTGGCAGTAGCTTTTGTTTCCGGCACAGATTTTGGCACCCAGACAGGCTTGTTTCTTTCACCGCAATCGTATCGAGATCTATATATGCCGTTCCATCGAGCAGTGAATGATTGGGTTCATCAGCATACGACGTGGAAGACGTTTATTCATTCCTGTGGAGCTGTTTATCCATTAATTCCACTGTTTATTGAAGCCGGCTTTGATGTCATCAATCCTGTGCAGTGTTCAGCTAGGGGCATGGATCCAACGGTGTTGAAAGTCGAGTTCGGTTCTGATGTTGTCTTTTGGGGTGGGGGAGTAGATACCCAACATACCCTTCCCTTCGGAACGCCGGAGGACGTTCGACGAGAGGTGAAAGAGCGGATCGACGCGTTTGCGCCCGGTGGCGGATTCGTGTTTAACACGATTCACAATGTGCAGGCCAGAATTCCGGCGGAGAATCTGGTGGCACTTTACGAGGCCGTTCGGGATTTCGGCAGTTACTGAATGATCCTGCAATGCATCGGCGGGCGGTGCATTGCGGTGTCACACTTGAACAGCAGAGGCCATGCAGCCGGGGATCATGGAGAAAGATGGCTGGTTCACGACCGAGCGCAGAGCAGCTTCTAGTAGGCGTTTCCTCAAGGAAAACCATCGGTTTTGGTTGTTGAAACGAGCCTGTGTGACAGGCCTGCATGGCCCAGGATGGTTCGTCAGCCTTGGCTTTTTGGCTGGAATAGGGTTCCAAGTTCCAGTGGATTCCAAATATTGCTAGGTACCAGGTGTATTCCAGTTTTTCCCGTGAACCAGGTATCTTCCATCTATTTCTAAAGACTTGCCATTGGTGCCAAAGGAACCGAACGGCTTCCACGGCCGCTCGGTTCCTTTCACTCTGGTTCTCCTCATTCTGGTTCTCAAGACGGAGAACGATCAGTCTGAGGGTGGGTTGAAAGACCATCCTTTTGTCGGGTGTTAGGGTCTTTGTTTGGAGGTAGAATGGACTTAGCAGGAAAACAGGAATGCTGCTCGACTGGTCGGCTTTTCGGACGCTTGGCTGCCCGGCCGCTCGCTTGGCCTGATAGTAACGATAGGAGGAGACGTTATTGACCATCACGATGGAACGCAGTGCACGGGAACAGAGTCATCCCGAGGTTCGGCTGCAGAAGAGCTCAGGA
>SLOZ01000389.1 GCA_007132255.1 Limnochordia bacterium
ACCGCGATCAAAGGTGGGGTGGAATCGCTGCAGGGGCGACCGGCAAAGGCACAAGAACAGATGATCCAGGCCATGGTCGGTGCCATCGCTCATCTCGTGCAGCAGGGACGGTTTAATCCGGGAGATGTAAAAAAACTGGCCGTACCAGTCAGGTTCGGTCCGGCGGTTGCGCTCCTGGTGAAACTGTTTGTTCTTCTGGGCGTGACGAACAGCTTCTGGGATCAGCGGCTCAAGGCCAATCAGGCCTTCGAACAACGGTTTGAACGACCTTTCGAGCAAGGAAAACCAGCGAGCGAAACGAGCAAAAACCTACGGAGTGCCTGACGACCAGCTAAACGCAGTGGTTTCGCAAGGAGCAGCGTATTGCCAAGCCATCGGTGTTACCAAAACACGCTATAAATGGCGCAGAAATGCCTGCGGATTGTTGAGGAAATCCCGGGTTAATCTGACGTGTTCAATCTCTTCATACTGGATCGGGACGACGGGCGAGCTGTCAAAGGAATAGATGGTCGCGCCCGGTAAGGCCAGCAGAATCGGCGAATGCGTGGCGATAACGAACTGGCAGTCCTCTTGCTCAGCCATCTGTTTGATCAAGGAGAGTAGGGCCAACTGCCGGACGGGCGAAAAAGGCGTCTCGGGTTCATCTAACAGATACATGCCCTGAGGAACCAACCGTTCCTGAAGCAAGTGCAGCATGGATTCACCGTGGGAATTAGCGTCCAAGTCCTCACCGTATTTGTCGATGATCGCTTGTCTCTGGCCCAGTGCAGAACCGGTGGCAAGCTTCAGGCCATAGCCACTGAGCTGTTCTTTGTACTGCTCAGCTTCAGCAGCTAGCTCTTGGACCATGCGGGCCATGGTGCGGGCAAAGTTGAAGAAATCTTCACTGCGCGCAAAGAATCCGCGACGTGTTCTCTGGTTCCATACCAAGCGCAGTTGTTTTCCCAGTCGCCGGGCATGGGCCAGACTGCTGTCGTCGGCTACTGAAGAACCACCAATTGCCGGCAGGTTCAGCGCCGCAGCAATGGCTTCGAGAATCGTTGACTTTCCCGAGCCGTTCTCACCCACAAAAAAGGTCACTGGGCTTTCCAACCGGAGACACTCCGGCATTTTCCGCTGGGCCACCGAGTATGGGAAGTGGCTGCGGTGGTTGTCGTCCAATGCTGCTGTGATTTCTCTCAGAAATACCATCACGCATGCCCCTTTTCTTGGCTGCTCCTCTATCAGCCGAACGCTATGATACTTCATGCTCAAAGGCAGGAAATCCTGCGCTTTTCTGCAGACTTCCATGTCGGTGCTCTGGGAAACGGATCAGGGAACGAAACCCCAAGAGGTGGCTGTCTCTAGAAATAAATAGGCAGTCTATTTTGCGCGCCTTTCCTCAGCGAAGGCGCTATTTTCATGTGTAAGATCCCTCCCCCGACAAGGAAGTAGTTCCGGTGCAGTCGAAACAACCAACTGAGGAGGGGTCACAATGGCAAAATATGAACGGCTGATCATCTATCCCCTGTTATTCTTAGCGTTGTTTTTGGCAGTGACTGGTGTTGCACCCATTCAATCGAATCCGAAGGTGATCGAACAGATACGGGCTCGCGAAGTTGTGATTGTCAGCGATTATGGCAATGCGGTCTTGCGCTTAGGCTCGACCAACTTGGGCGGTACATTCAACCTCTACAATAATTTCGGGAATCCCGTTGTGTCCATGGAAATCTTGGATACTGGCACGGGGTCACCCACTGCGGCTGACAGTCGGATTACACAGCTGGCCGTACAACAGCCTTGGCCCTACGCTGCGGACCAACGGCATTTTGGAGTCTTCTTGACTGCAGAGGGGAATTATGATGACCAGTATTATGAGTACGCGCTGAAACTGGGTATGCGCTGGCGAGACATGACGTTCCAAGGCGCAGGCCTGCGGTACGTGTATGAGGACCTAGCCGAACTGGAGTTGGATCCGAGGGCGCCTCTCGGTGACAGCCGGCATGACCCTGCGCTGGTCTTGACAGCGGATGCTGAGCGGTCTTCCCTTTCGTTAGGATCCTATCAACGGGACAGAGAGCGTCAAGAGTACATTTCCCATGTTGCGCTGACTTCTCACGGAGCATGGGGTGGTTCGCTGCGACTGAATAATGGGTCTGGAGATAACCGGGCCTTGTTAAGCTCTACACCGGATGGTCACGGGGCACTGTGGCTGTATGACCGATACGGCGAAGAATCGACGTCTTACACGTTCCAACCGTAGACACGAAGCGGTGGGCATGGATGCCGTCGTGGTAGCGGCCCTGACCGTAACGCTTCCGTTGGAGACCGCCGTGGTTCGCTGCCAATCCGAAGTATTACGGAAGAGCATACCGATGTTGGCCCAGCAGGGAAAAAGGAAATGAGCATGGCTAGCAGGAAACTTTAGAGCAACGATGGGAGGAAAAAGCATGGAATTGGGTGTACGCAGCAATGGCGTTGTTGGTGATGGACTCGAGGAAAAAATGGCTATCGTCAAAGAGCTTGGCTATGATTTCCTCGAACTGGCTTTGTCAGACGACGAAGTGGAGAACATGACACTTAAGGATCATGACAAATACCGGACCGCCGCAGAACGAACAGGCTGCCCCATCCGCCAGACCAGTATCGGTCATCTGGTGAATCTGGGTGAACGTTCCGAGAGCGAGCGGCAGCGGCTAGAGCAGCACCTGCTGCGCGTGATTGACCTGACGCACGCTGTGGGTGGTGATGTGGTTTTGGTAGCCGTCGCTGAATCCAGCGACGACATCGCTGCGCTTTTACCATCCTACCAATCCATCTTGGCCTCTCCCGCTGAGTACGCACAAGAACACGGTGTGGTCTTGGCTTTGGAAGCCATTCGCCAATGGCCGCCCAGTGTTTTGGATGGGTTGGTTCGACGTCTAGACCATCACGCCATCGCCATGTACTATGATATGGGGAACTGCGTCAGTGGCGGTGAAGACCCTGTGGAGGAAGTCAAGCGCTCGGCAGATATTACCGCTGCGATTCACATTAAGCCGGCTGGTGGAGGCGTGGTCGACGACATGCCCCTGATGGAAATTCTCGAAATTCTGGAAAAGAGCGCCTTCAGCGGTAGAGGTTGTTTGGAGATTAGTCCGAAGGATGAATCCAACCAGCATTTGGTCGATGCACTGCAGGTTCTGCGAAGTGTTGGGTACCAGCGCGATTGACTCTACAACCATCGCCAGGAACCAAGCAGACCTGTTTCACAGACGTATTTCAGCGCCCTACAGTGACGGGGTTGCTCGGGGAAACGCCTTATACAAGGCATTTCGCACTCGATCGGGAACCACGCATAGCTCTCTATGAAACAGGTCGGCAAGGGGTTTGGTGAGCATTCGTAGAACTTCCGGCGGTGGTGGCGCGCCATGGCAAGGCTCGCTTTTAAAACAGGGGGGCGGTAAGGATTAAAGAATGGAAGAAGCCTTATGTGGTAGCCATCGCTTCCGTATCGGGCGGTGGCAAGACAACGATAGCCCTGGAGATCTGCCAGCTGTTTACGGATGAGGCGCGGAGTGCGACGACGCTCCATTTTGACGATTACGATCTTCTCGGCCCCAATGACATCTGTGATTGGGTTTCCCGAGGAGCAGATTATGCAGAATGGGATTTGACCCCTTTGGTCGAGGACTTGCGTTCGTTGGGATTCGATTCAAAGAGCGCCGACGACTACCTCATCCTGGACTATCCATTCTCCTATCTCCATAAACAACTCAAGGAGTTCATAGATTTAGCCGTGTTCATTGCGACGCCTTTGGATATCGCCATGGTTCGGAGGCTGCTGCGGGACTATGAGCACGGATCAATTGGTGATGTGCGGCAGGACTTGCAGGTCTATCTAACAAAAGCCCGCCCAGCCTACGTGCACATGGAACAGACAGTGAAACCGACCTGTGATGTCGTTGTTGATGGAGCGCGTTCTCCTGCGGAGATCGCCAAAGAAGTGAAGCAGGCGATTCACAGCAAGGGCAGAAGGCTTTAGGCCATGACCAAGGGTGCCGAGGAAGCCCTTTCGGCGTTGGGAAAGCGAAGTCTGCAGGAAACCATGGGCCAGCATCTTTGGCGGACATGATCACGGAGGGCTCTTGGTTTGGTGATTGCTACTGGAAAAGGCGTCTCGGCGTTTCATCGGCCTTCGCTGTGTATTCAAGCGTGTTCAACCATTGTATCTTAGTCTATTATGCGGTCTTTGTACTGCAGTTAGGGGGAAGTTCAGATGAATATACCGATTCAGGGGGGAAGTCTCGATTTTGCTCCGGGCAGCCTGTTTACCATCAATGCTAAAGAAAGTCTGTCCCTCAGTGTGCCGCGATTTCAGGTTGATGGAAAGTCGCGAAATGATTTTCGGTTTGTCAGTGCAGGGAACGCAACTCCCATAAAGCAGGGTGTCGATGAGTACCGCATCACCTATGAGACGGAAACATCGCCGCAATTGACACTTAAGCTGGTCTTACGGGTGAGCCAAGCTACCCCCGTCATCCGTTTCCGCTACGAGCTCCACGCCGCTGAAGCTGTCTGCCTAACCAATGTGGACAATAGGAACGCTGTCGAGTATTTCGCTGTCACCGCTCCTGGCTCGGAAGCGGAAGTGAGCGAGATTCAGTTCAGCAATTTTGACCCCGGTGTCCACTCCTTCGTACCGCATAAACAAACGTACCCAGATTACCAGCTGCGGGCTGGTCTCCGCTTTGCCGGGCCTATTGCCCTCATCGATAGGAAGCCCGGAAGCCTATTAGCAGCATTTGAGCATGGCAGCGAACATCCAGAAACGTTTCTGGGCTTTGGCTGTGAGCTAGAGGATAATGCACTCACGTTAACTGTCTCAGCGGTGAAGGGGAACTATTACCATGGCCAAGAGGTCAGCATGGATAAGCCCTTTACATCGGTCTGGTTTGAACTGTGTACAGCAGGGACATCAGTGGAAGACCTGCTCAAGGAATATCGGCGCTTTGTACTGGATTACATGGCAGAGTCGGAAGAATCCCGGCTGCCTTATGTCTACTATAACAGCTGGAACTACCAAGAACGACAGAAGTATTTCGAGAACAAACCGTATCTCTCGGAGATGAACACAGAGCGCATGTGCCAAGAGATCGATGTGGCTCACCAAATCGGGGTAGATGTGTTTGTCATTGATACTGGGTGGTACACCAAGACCGGGGATTGGTGGGTCAATCAAGAGCGGTTTCCAGAAAATATGCAGGCCGTCCGCGAACGTCTGCAGCAATATGGTATGAAACTGGGTCTTTGGTTTAATCCCATTGTTGCCGCCAAAAGCAGTGAAATTGTCAAAGCCCATCCTGAGTACATTATGGAGCAAAGTGGTAAGCAGCGCTACCATGACCAGATCTGGGAAACGGAAGGCAGCTATGGCATGTGTTTGGCTTCCAACTACGCGGACTGGTTTATCGAGAAGCTCTGCAAACTGCATGAAGAGTTGGGTGTAAGCTATTTCAAGTGGGATGGTATCGGGCAGTATGGCTGCGATTCGGCTGACCACAATCATGGTACAGAGGATAACTCACCGGAAGAGAGAGCTCAATGCTACGCGTATGAAATGGGCCGGCAGATGATCAGGATCGCCAGCGAAGTGAGCCGACGCTGCCCCGGCGTTATTGTAGATTTTGACATCACCGAAGGTGGTCGTTTTGTTGGACTCGGGTTCCTTGCGGCGGGTAAGTATTTCCTAATCAACAACGGGCCCTACTTCCACAACTTCGACATCCCAGACTGGGTGAACATCACCCCAGATACCATCAACGTGTTCTTCTATCCTGGTGCTGCCAGACCGCGCGTCTGTCGGCAGGGTATCTTGTTCGATTCTTTCGTCCCTTCCATTCTGTTCTTAACCCACTTCTTACCCGACAAGCCCCGTTTGTCCCAGGAGAATAGCACAGCGACCATGCTGTTGGGGGGCAATGGAATCTGGGGCGATCTCGTCACGATGGATAAGGAAGACGTCCAATTCTTCCAAGAGCAAATAACACGTTACAAGTCGGTAGCCAAAGCAGTGGTACGAAGCTATCCCATAACCAACGGCTTCATTGGCTCTAGTCCGGAAATTTACGAGAAACTCGATCCTGAAACGGGGAAAGGGTTAATGGCCATGTTCGCCGTCAAGAAAAGCAGCATTACGTACCTTACGCAGCCTTTGAACATTGATTCTGCAACGGTCGTATACGGAGCGGATGCCTGGGAACGTAAGGGCAAGCAACTGCAGATATCCGTGGAACTGGGTGCCGATGAAGCTCGGGTCGTGTATGTGGACCGGCAGGCTGAATAGCAGTTACCCAGACCGGGGGGAGTTCAGCCGGGACTCGAGAGCACCATCTATTCCATTGATGAACTGCACCCTTGAGGTTGGACACTGCTGGACGGTAATCGCCTCCACAATCGTATTGCCTTAAGAACGTTGGATAGCGGTGCCCGGTGCCAGGTGCTCCGGGACAATGCTCTGGATCGATCCGAGGATTTATACCCAAGAGCAGGGTGAAAACAGCTGTTTAGACCCTGTCAAGAGGCCTTGCGAGCTCGAGAATATCTGGCTGCTAACCGATCAACTTAACGCAAGGATGCCAAAACAGCGAATCCTCAACCTAAAGCGTTCGGTCTAGTGATTCGGAACAAGGTCTGGACCGACGATTTGGGAAGAGGATGCCGAGCAGCAACGGCAGCAGCGATCGAAAACATGGGGGTGAGGTTCGATGTATAGAATCCAAAATTGGAGTGCCCAGGAAATCGACCCGGTTACATTTGCGGATTTAGGTTTGCAGGAAAGCGACATGGAAGAGATCGTTCGTAATAACATCAATATGTTGTGCGACGACGAAGAATCGATGTTGATTGTTGGGCAGCAGGTCAAGAATACTGAGAAGGGGCGCAGTGATTTAACCGCTGTTGACAATGAAGGGAATCTAGTGTTAATCGAGATAAAGCGGGATCTGCGAGATATTGCAGGGCGTCGAGA
>SLOZ01000057.1 GCA_007132255.1 Limnochordia bacterium
GTCCCCTGGGTCACCCGTTCGTTGGGTCATCAGCGGCCGCGGAAGCCGCCGACAGTTCGCCCTCACGACCACGACCCTACCTCGCGACGCAGTGCCCAGCGCTCCATGTCAGCCAGCGTTCGTTTTGGTTGCTGTAGTGGCGTTTGAGCACAGATAGGATCTCTTCTCTCCACACAGGCAGAGCCACCAGTAAGCGAGCCGCTAACTCGTGCTCTCAGAAGGCCGCACAATGCTGAGCACTCTGGGCATCGTCTGGCTTCAACCGTAGTTCTATGTCGGGTCCTGCTGTGTTTTGGACTCCCTAAAAGACAAACCCGTTCCACCGTGGATCGTTCTTGCCTCGGTGAAACGGGTTTCATAGAACTCGCGCTATGTGTAGTTGATCGTTCCTGCGTTCAGGTCCTAACGGTTTCATGCCCACCGTTACGTCCTCCCGAACAAAACACTCTTCGCATTGGAGATCGCTGCAGTGCATTCGGCGGCGATCAAGACGGTTCACCACGACGAACTCGGCCGTCTCTCGTGTACATGGAAGTGTGTCAACGCCTAACGGCGATGGCTTGATTCGTTCGCCGCCGTCAACCACGCGATGTTTTCAATGGAACGAGGGTGTTAAATGCGATCGCGAGCCATCGAAGCGGCTTCGGCTGCATCCTTGCTGTAGAAATCAGCTCCGATATCGGCGGCGAACTTGTCGGTAACCGGTGCACCACCTACCATGATCGTCACTTGATCGCGTAAGCCTTCGCTTTCAATAGCTTCAACCACAGAGCGCATTTCGCTCATGGTCGTGGTCAGCAGTGCCGACATGCCCACGAATTGAGGTTTGTACTCCTTAACAGCGTCCACGAACTGTGCCGGAGCCACGTCGATCCCGAGATCCTTCACTTCGAAGCCAGCGCCTTCCAGCATCATCTTGACCAGGTTTTTGCCGATATCATGGAGATCACCTTTGACGGTACCGATGATCACGCGACCCACAGGCTCGACGCCGGTCTCAACCAACTTTGGTTTCAAAACTTCCATGGCCGCATTCATAGCTCGAGCAGCAATCAATACTTCCGGGACAAAGATCTCGTTGGCTTTGAATTTCGCACCGATTTCGCTCATGGCTTCCAGCAGAGCACCCTCTAAGATTTGCCGTGGAGCAATGCCCTCCTGCAGCGCCAGTTGTACTTCCTCACGAATTCCATTGGCGTCACCTTTTTGCAGTTTCTCAGCAATAGATTGCAGTCTTTCCATGAATCCTTCCTCCTTTAAGTGCACAGGTGTGCGGTTTCTGTCTATTCCTACCGTTTACGCATACGCGCCGTACATTCGACCTGCTCGCAGTATAGCCTCCGCCTTGCCCCAATCTAAGTTCGCTGGGTATTCACATCCAGTGGCCAAGATAAAGCCCCCGCCGGTTTTGTGAATCTCTAATTCTTTCTTCGCTTCAGCCTCGACTTCCTTCTCCGTGGCATCGAAAAGCCAAGTGGGTGGAATATGACCGATAAATGTCGTCTTTTTGCCGTACTTTGTCTGCATATCTTCGTAGCTAGAACAGTCGTCAGCCACGTGCAGGAAGGATATGGCTTCCGGCTGTAACATCTCCAGCTGTGCATCGAAGTAGATGCCCGTTCCGCAGTTGTGCACCATGACCATACAACCCAGTTCATGGATGAGATCGGCCAACTCCTGAACGTAAACACCTTCCATCTCCCGCCACATAGTCTTGGACATAATGGATTGTGATGCAAACAGCGTGTCCAGCATAATGGCATGTACTCCGGTCCCAATCAGAGCACGGCAGTAGTCTTTCAACGAGTCGGTAATAGCAGCCACACCGCGTTTAACGGCGTCGGGATCGTCCAAAATATCCATAAACATCTGCGCCTGGCCCCGCATCATACTGAGAATACCGAGAGGACCGAAGACGAAGGCAACCACCGGGGTGTCCTTGCCGCGTTGGCCCACCAAACGGCTGCAGAGTTTGATGTGTCCCGACATGCGCGGTGTTTTCGTTGGGTCAACGGGTTCGACGCGGTCATAGTCAGCCGCCGACTTCAAGACATGGCTGCTGAAGTCGGGGTGAGCGGCTTCGTTCTTGGGATAGACCAACGTCTGACCAAAATCAGCGGCCTCCACCGAAAGGTCGATCAAGGTGCAGATCACGTCAAGGTCAAACTTATCCGTTACCGCTTCGTAGGCATCACCGCAGACCTGCATGTCTGTGGACCAAGTAGGATAGTCTGCTCCCACCAGTCGACGGCCAACGCCATTGAGCAGCGGGTACAAAGGTACTCGGTCGGCTTCTTTGTGCTGCAGAGTTAAGCTGACGCGTTCCAGCGCTGTCAAAACCTATCACCTCTTCTACCATACTTAGTATACACATCAGTATAGCGGAGGACCTCTACGTTTTCTTGTAGAATCTTAACATACTTTAGCAATATTTCGCGGGATTTCGTCGGCTCAAGCTAATAATCGCGGTTCGCCTTCCAGACATCCAAAATCATGGTATACCGGTGCGGCAGCATGCCCTTGAAAGGTATGTTGCTGGTACAGAAAATGTAGCCGCCACCGGGTTTGCCGTGGTCCAGGGCATACTGGGCGCTGGCGATGACCTCTGTGTCGGTGCCGGTCTGCAGAGCAGCACAGTGGACATTGCCAGCGAGGCAGACTTTGTCACCTACCAGTTCCTTCACCACCTTGATATCCACCCCGGCCATGGGATCTAACGAGTGCAGAGCATGGGGTTCGCACTCCACCAGCTGGTCTAAAATCGGCATAATATCGCCATCGGTGTGCTTGATCGTATACGCCCCAGCTTGTTTGGTTTCAGCGATAATCTTCGCCAAATACGGCTGAATGAAGCGGCGAAACATCTGGGGTGACAGGAAAGGTCCGGCGTTGAAGCAGTAATCGGAACACAAGATGAAACTATCGATACCGGCATCGATGAGGCGTTTGTTGCGTTCGATGGCACGCTCGGCCATAGCGGCCGCCTGTTCCTCCACTTCATCCGGCACGTCAGCAATCCGATAGACGAACTGCTCCAGCTCGTGGCCATCGGGGATAGCAAACGTGCCGTCACCGTGAGCCGTCAGCATCCATTCATTGCCCGTCAGTTTGCGAATGTGTCTCGCGGTAAAAGCAATACCGGCTTCGTCTAGGTAGTGAAGGGGAAGGATAGAGTATTCTAAGGCCGAGTATACATCCAGCATATACTCGGCGTTTTCGCACAATTTTCGTTCTTTTTCTTGCTCGGTAAGTCCTTCCAGGTCGCGCTGCCGCAAAAACGTGCGGCCAAACATCTCAGCTTCCAGTTGGAACTCTAACTCGAATGTGGGCACTTGGTCTGGTATCTGCAGGTTGAGGGCGGCAGCCGCCCGCTGCTGACGTGTCATTATAGGTCCTCCCATTGCGGATGATGATCTGCTATTCGTAGGAACCGACGGTTTTAGCTTTCTCCATGAATCGCTGAAAGTCCTGCAGAGTGACAGAATCAGGCACCGAGTGGTCGGAACCAATGATATAACCGCCGTTTTGCTTCATGACAGGGATGATCCGATCCATCTCAGCCAGGATTTCATCCATGGTCTCGTTTTCGAACAAGACGGCATTGATGCCGCCGTGAAAACCCAGTTCGCTGCCGTGCTTTTCCTTGAGTACAAGGGGATCAACACCGGCCTTCACTTCCAGCGGATTGAGCATGTCGATACCGAGGTCGATGAGGTCGGGAACAAAGGGGCGGATGTCCCCGCACGAGTGCAGTCGGACCTTGACTCCTTTGGCGTGGGCCCATTCGGCAGCCCGTTGATGATGGGGCTTGACCAACTGGCGGTACATGTCTACAGAAAAGAACTGGCTCTGTTTATAACCCATGTCATCGGGCCAGGTGATTTCGTCAAAATGATAGCCAGCATCCCAGACCATCTGGTACAGCTGCAGGTGGACATCGAGATAGTGCCCGATCATGTCCGTGATCCACTCCGGGTCCATGATCATGGCCATAAGCACGCGCTCAGTACCCACCATCCAAGAGTGCGTCACATCAAAACCGAACCAAAAACCGGCCGCGACCCAAGCCCCATCCTCCCGCCACTTGGGATAGTTAGTTTTCAAGTAGTCCCAGGGAATGCGGTCCTTGTTGGGCTGCATTTGCTCTTTGGCCTGCAGCCAGGCATCGCGGTCCTTGACAGTGAAATCCAGGAACTCAGGAACACCACCGGCATGTTTCCAGTTGCGCTCGGTGGCTCCCCACTTAGATGTTCGAGTTACGTACTCCTCCGTTTCTTCAATAATCTTTTCGGGATAACGCGGACTGTTATCTGCATAGATGCTGGCAATACGGTCCATTCCCAAAAAGTCGATATAATCTACGTTCTCCGGCAGTCCCTGCTGCCGCCACCGCTCAACAGTAGAACGCCAGGGATAATCCACAATGGGAACGCGGTCTGCTTCTTTGTGTTCATACATGCGCCGAATGCGTTCGTGGGATGTCAATGTAGCCACGGTAAGTCCTCCTCTGAAAATCCTTAAATGTTCGCCACCAACCCACACTTACAAGCGATAAACGTCAGCACCCAAAAAGCTATAAAGGCTTGAAGTGAAGGTGCCGAGTCAATGACCCGGCACCTCGCGTGCTTCAATTTATTGGACGAAGTAGAATTGGCTGCACTCCACAGTACCCGGGAAACCTGGTGCCCACGGACCCAAGACAGGATAGTACGTCTTGCCGTTGGGAGCTACACCAAACTCGGGAACGTTGCGCATGTTGCTCTTCACGATCACCGGTGCTGGTATGTGAGCCACTGGTGCGTAGATGAACGGGCCTTCGTCGATGTGCAGGTCGATGGCCCGCAGAATCAAGCCATTGCGTTCCTGTTCGTCACCGGTGCGGATCACTTCATAGTAAATGTCCAGAAGTTCCCGCATAACGCCAGTGGGTTCTTCACCCTCTTCGCCACCGGTCTGCTGCCACAAGCCGGTCAGCGGATGGAAACGCGTGTTACCCACAGGAAAGACGTTGTCCGGGAAAGGAATCAGATCGACTTCCGAACCGTAACCGAAAGTTTGGAATTGAATCTCGCCGCTCTGTGAACGACTTCCCATCAACTCACCAGAAACGGAGTTCACGGATGCATTAATACCCACTTCAGCGAGGTCTTCGATCATCAACTGCAGTGCATCAATGGACTGCAGATCCGTGGCGCTGACATCATACAACAGTCGCAGTGCAGAACCGTCGGGCTTTTGCCGGAAGCCATCGCCATTAAGATCCACGATTCCAGCATCGTCCAAAAGCTGCTTGGCCAATTCTGGATCATGTTGGGCGTAAGCATTCATCCAACGTTCATGGGTAGCCGGGCCGTCTGGATGGTTGTAGTGCACCAAAAAGTGTGACATCGTAGCATTTTGAATGGTTCCGAAACCGTTAAACACGATTTCATTGATGCGCTGGCGATCCAGTGCGTAAGATATGGCCTGCCGGAAGTTTTGGTTGCGGAACACTTCCCGCAAGGCAAGATCCGTCACGTCCCAGTTGATGAAGATCATGGGAGCTCCGCCATCGCCATACTGCCAGAGAATCACTCGATAGTCGCCGCGCTCTTGGTTTTCCATCAACAATGAAATGTCCCGGAAAGAGAAGCCGCGGAACTGAGCGTCCAATTCACCGGCCGAAGCCTGCAGCGGAATCATATTGGAGTCTTGAATGATAGTGACCTCAATGTAATCGATGTACGGCAGTTGATTACCTTCGGTATCGACTTTCCAGAAATATGGGTTGCGGACAGCCCGGAACACGCCACGAGCTGCATCCCACGATTCTGTCATCCATGCATAGAGACCCGGATACTCGGGATTCAGATGGACGTCGGTACGCATTTCGCGTAACGTGACATAATCCCCGTCATCGCTGTACTCCGGATGGAACTGAGTCAAATAATGCTTCGGAGCGTAATAGCCGCGGTTTTCCCAAAACCCCTGGGCCACAGCGGTGTGGAAGGTGAAGTACGGCTGCGCAAACTGGAACTGGATGGTATACTCGTCCAGAGCCACTACATCCATCCGTTCGCCGCCGGACCATGCCCAGCGCGGTGCACTTTCAGGGTATTCGCGGTTAGTGATGAGGTCATCCCACCAGAACATAATGTCTTCGGTGGTAAACGGATAGCCGTCAGACCATTTTACGCCTTCGCGAAGATAAATGGTGAGCGTGCGCCCGTCGTCGGAGTAGTCCCAGTCCTTAGCCAAACCTGGCTCATATCCGGATAGATCTGGCAACCATCGGACTAATGGTTCAACAGCCGCCGCCATCGAAAACTGCCCCAAGCCAGGTCCAGTATCCACCATACGCCATGTACCGCCATATTGGCCGATGGACTCCACAGGATCAACCACAACGATGTCAGACGCCACTGGCAGCCGCTCAGCCACCGTTGGCAGGAGTCCTGCTTGTACCTGTTCTTCGAACATTGGTGCCTCTTGATATGTCATTGCCCATGCAGATCCACTCAACAACGAAACGGTCAGAACCACTGCCAGCAGCAAAATACTGTTACGACTAGCTTTCATCTGTTTCACTCCTTCTTTTTTGACTGCTGTGCTCAACAATATCGAACTGCCTGGCCATCACTCCCTTCTTTAAAACGCAAACATCAATGACCCAGAACGTCTTGGGCCGCCTCCTACGATTCGGTAACCAGCATACCGCTATCCCTCGTGAGACGGTCTATAGGAACACCCATGAGCGACAGTTCCGCAGCGCGATGACAAGCAACCCAACGGTCTGGCTGCAGTTCTCGCAGTTCGGGCCCTTCTTGCTTGCACACATCTTGGCAATACTTACAACGGGGATGAAAATAGCAGCCCGAAGGCGGGTTCATCGGTGACGGCACGTTGCCCGGCAGACGAATACGCTTGCGACGCAGCTCCGGGTCAGGGAAGGGGATGGCTGACA
>SLOZ01000138.1 GCA_007132255.1 Limnochordia bacterium
CCAGGTATATGAGAATATTTTCCAGCAACCAGGTACCTGGGAATCGTTTCCAAGTACCTGGTTGCTGGGTTTTATTCCCAAATGCTTCAGCGCTGCTTTCTGGCAGGGATTCCGGAATCCGGGTCGAAATATAACAAGGAATGACAGCGCTAGACATCTTCGACAAACCCAGGCTGGCATTATGGCGGGGCGCAGCCCATGGCTTTGGTGTTATATCGTTTTGAGAAAGGAACGGGCGATGACCAGAAAAGCAACGATCCACGATGTGGCCCGCACAGCCAGCGTATCGATTAAAACGGTGTCACGGGTGCTCAATGGTAGCCCCGAGGTGAAACAGGCCACAGCGGCCAAGGTGCGTCAGGCCATGCAGGCCCACGGGTACCAGCCGAACGTTTTAGCCCGTGGCCTGGCGCGCAACGCTTCGGACGTTATCGGCGTGGCCATTGGCCACGGTGCCGACGCCCAGTTAAGCAACCCCTTCGTCTTCCAGGTATTGAACGGGATCACAGCTGCTGCGAACCAGCAGGGTTACCAGGTGATGCTGGTGACATCTTCACCAGAGACTCCCATGGCCAGTCTCATTTTAGCCAAACGAGTGGCGGGGATGGTCTTCATCAGTGTGCGCAGCGACGACGAGCATGTGCGAATGCTGCATGCCCAAGGTCTTCCTTTCGTACTGACCTGCCATTTTGACTCCGACGCTGCGGTCCCCTTCGTGGACCTCGACGGCACCAAGGCCGGGCAAATGGTGGTGGATCACTTGGTGGGACTGGGGCATGGCCGCATTGCGATTCTCTGTGGGCCGAGCAATCACGGCAACAGTCACGCCCGGCGGGAAGGGTATGAGCAGGGTCTGGCGCAGCACGGTCTGCCCCTGGATCGACGGCTCATCAAGTACGGTGATTTCAATGAAGCCAGCGGCATTTGTCTGACGCGCGACCTGCTGCAGCTGGCAGATGCGCCCACTGCCATTTTTGCTTGTTCAGACCAGATGGCTTTGGGAGCGCTGCACGCTCTGCGCCAAGCCGGCTTGGCTGTCCCGCAGCAGGTATCTGTGGTGGGTTTTGACGACATTCCCATGGCCCAGTACTGGGAACCGCCCTTGACAACCATTCGGCAGGATGGTACGGCTAAAGGCACCGCTGCCGCAGACATGCTGATCCAACTATTGGACGGCAAGATCCCACCAAAGTCGCGGCTTTTGGAACCGGAGCTGATGGTACGGCAGTCTACGGGACCTGTTCCTCGGGAGCTCTAATCCCCGACGCTGCTGATTTCCCCGCTGCTGCGGGTTGTCCCAGCTGCGGCTGGTGTTTCTGTACCTAAAAATGACAGCGCTGGACAACAGTGCCCAAATGGAGGATTTCAGATGCCTGAAACTGCATTCTTGGCCTTGGACTTAGGCGGAACGAAGATTGCCGGTGGTCTTGTAACAAGCGATGGTACAGTTCTGGAACGACACACCACGCTGACCGACGCCGAAGCCGGCCGGGACGGGATTTTACAGCGGCTAACGGCCGCAGCTCGGCATCTAGTGCATTTAGCTGGCGAGCGGCATTACACGGTGACAGCGGTAGGTGTGGCTACACCCGGGTTAATGGATTACGCAACCGGCCGCATCCGCTTTGCCACGAGCACGTTGAAAAACTGGATTGGAACTGAACTCCAACAGCATATGGAGGACCAACTGGATCTGCCCTGTCGGATTGAGAATGACGCCAATGCCGGTGCTTGGGCCGAATATTGCTGGGGAGCTGGGCGTGGTGTCCAGGATATGCTGTATATTTCTGTAGGGACGGGTATCGGAGGCGGTTTGGTCCTAGGCGGCCGTCTCATTCAAGGCGCTGTGGGTGGTGCCGGTGGTTTTGGTCATGTCAGCATTGATCACCATGGACCCCGCTGTTACTGCGGCAATTACGGCTGCGTGGAGTTGTATGCTTCCGGGAAGGCCGTGGCGCAGAGTCTGCGCGCGGACAATCGCGGCTTGCCGCTGGCGCCGCCGGATCCAAACCACCCAGAAGAGCTGCGGGAAGTCCGCGCAGTGGTGGAATTGGCGGCTGCCGGTTCCGCTGGCGCTCGTCAAGTTTTGGCGGAGATGGGGGACGCCTTGGGCATGGCAGCGGCCAGTGCCGCAAATTTGGTGAATCCCAGCTTAGTGGTGGTCGGCGGGGGCATTGTTCACGCCGGCCAGTATCTGCTTGAACCTATGGAGCGAACGCTCAAGGCTTGCACGCTGCCGCCAGTGGGTGAACATGTGCAACTGCGGGCGGCTCAGCTGGGCAGCGAAGCCGGACTGCTCGGCGCGGCCTTGGTGGCCATGCGGGTTCTGGGTGAGCCCATCGACGGAGTCTAGCTAGTATACAACGAGTTGAAAGGGGAATCACGATGCAGAAGATCTATTGGGGCGACATTCATCGACAGACGGCCTGGACGTGCGGCGAAGGAACGGTGGACGATCATTTCGCCGTGGCCAAAGCGTATTTCGGCTTGGACTTCGCAGCTGTGACCGATAATGCCCGCCTCGAAGACCCGCGCGAGCGCTTATTCCCGGGAGAGCGCCTGCGGGACCATCGTCACTTCTTAGGAGGCTTAACAGCCCATTCCATTTCGCAGTCGCAGTGGTTAGAGGTGCAGGCAGCCGTGCAGCGGCACACCGATCCCGGACGATTCGTGGCCTTTTTGGGCTACGAGTGGTGCTCGGCCCGCTACGGGGATCACAATGTCTACTACGCTGCTGACCAGGGCCCACTGCTGCTGCCGGACCGACTCGAAGAGCTCTATGCGGAGTACGGACACCGCCAGCGCCTGATTGTTCCGCACCATCCCGGGTATGCCAGGGGACGGCGGGGAGTAAACTGGAATGTGCATGCGCCGGCCCATGAGCGCCTGGTGGAAATCCACTCCACCCAGCACGGATCTTCCGAGGGCTTGGAACCGTTCACACCAAGGCTCTACAGCCGCTCCATGGGTGGCTTGGAACCGGGAAGTTCGGTCCAGGATGCCCTGCAGCGTGGGTACAAGTTGGGTTTCACTGGCGGCAGTGACTCCCATGCCTTGAAGCAGAAATCTGGTTTGGTGGGTGTCTATGCCGATGAGCTGACCCGAGCGGCCTTATTCAACGGCATGCGCCAACGCTGTACCATCGCCACCACAGGCCCCAAGTTTGCCGGCTCGTTCCATTTGGAAGGTCATGGTCCGGGAAGTCTTTTGGCACTGGATTATCTGCCAGCCTTCACGGTGGAGGTGCCGGAAACTGGCTGGGAAGAAGTTCAACTCATCCGCAATGGCCAAATGGCAGCGCGGTGGAAGCTGGGCGCCCCGGAGCCCCTAGTCTACCAAGAAACAGCCTCTGGTCTGCGGCCTGACAACTATTACTATGTGCGAGTCCTGTTGGCTGATGGTGAACAGGCTTGGATCAGTCCCATTTGGGTGTCGTATCTTCCCGACACAGAGTTTGCCAAAGATACGCTCTACTGGCTCCCTGAAGGCGACGTGTTGTTCTGGGGCCAGAAGCTGGATGCTCAGACCGTGAAGCTGCAGGCGGTGAATCACAGGCGAGCTAAAAGCGCTGTGGAGATCGTGGCCTGGCAGCTGATGGATACGGCCAATGAGGTGGTCTGGGAGGAGCGCCAGACGGGGCAGCTGCGGGCCGGGCAACAGGTGGAGATAACTGCGGATGCTGGCCGATTGACCGAAGGGGTGCGCCACGCTCTGGTGTATCGCGATGCGGATGACAATACGCGGCGCGTTGTGCGCAGTCGGCTTTTGCAGGCCGGTGAAACGACGGTTTTCCCTTATGCCGGCGAGTGATGGGTGCATCTGAAAGGAGAGGATCACGGATGACGATACGAGTGGCGCTGCTCAGCTTTGCCCACGGGCACCAGTTTCACTGGGCCAAGGCGTTCCAAGAGCATGAGCATGCCGAAATGGTGGTGGCTTGGGACCATGATGAACAGCGCGGCCGCCAAGGGGCTGCCCAGGTAGGCGTGGAGTTCAACGAGGATCTCAGCGTTGTGCTGCAGGACCCGACCATTGACGCAGTGGCGGTGTGTTCAGAAACAGCTCGGCACGCAGACTTGGTGCGCGCAGCTGCCGCAGCTGGGAAACACGTTCTCTGTGAAAAACCAACGGCTTTGGCGCTGGCCGACGTGGATGCGATGCAGGCTGTCGTTGAGCGGGCGGGTGTCCACTATATGCAGGCGTTCCCCCAGCGGCATCTAGCGTCCAACCAGAAACTATTGGAGATCGTGCGCTCTGGGGTGCTGGGAGATATAAGCTTGGTGCGTAAGCGGCACGGCCATGGCTATGGGCTGGACAATCTGGAGAGCAACATGCCGTGGATCGTTGATGCGGAGCAGGCCGGTGCCGGTGCCTTTTTCGATGAAGGCGTCCACGAGTGCGATGTCCTGCGCTGGCTCTTGGGCGACCCGCTGTCTGTGACTGCCATGGTGAGCCGGACACTGCCGCAGGCTGAAGCATGGGGCTTGGATACAGTGGGAGCAGCAATCTTTCGTTTTCCTGAAGGTGTTTTGGCTTCCCTGGAAGCGGCCTGGACTTGGGTGGCTGGAGGTCCCACGACCGAAATCTATGGCAGCAGCGGAACGTTAGTGCAGTCCTTCACGGACGTGGCCTCCAATCGTCAGCCGCTGCCTGGAGCACAGAACTTGCAGCTGTATCTCGAGGCGGAAAAGGAGCGAGGCTGGCAGACCATGAGCTGTGCCAGTCCGTTCGCTGGTGCTCACAGGACCGTGGCCCGCACCTTTGTGGATGCCCTGACGGATGAACGGGCTATGCCAGTGACCCTGGCCGACGGACGGGCTGCCCTCGAAATGATGCTGGGTGCTTACACGGCAGCCGAACAACGACGCGAGGTGACGTTTCCGTTGAAGAGCGACGATAAGCTTTCATTTTGACGGAAGATAGGGGATTAACAGGAATGTGTGCTGCACTGGTTATGCACGTTGTCCGGGCTTGGCGCCAATGGCGAAGCGGCGCGGAAAGCAGGAGAAGCTGACTTGAAAACAGAAGAACATACCGTCGATGGCAAATGGTCTTAACGTGCAGATCGCTGGCAAAGGTTAAGCCGTGGGGCTAAATCGCTGCAGCGGTCTCGCGTTATGAGGGCCTTTTGCATACAGGTGTTGCAGGGCCCAAATTGATGATTCGATTCCGAGCAACGCCCGTTACATGACGTTTCGCCGGGACAGGCGCAGGATTCTGAGCATTGATCGAGGATCAATCACGGATAGGGATCTGAACGTTCGGAACTCCGTTGAACTGTAGATGGGAGAGATATGGATTGAAACAGGAAATGGATTCAATGGTGAAAGTGTTAGATCCAGCAGAGGAAGAATCCCAGGGCAGCGCATATAGGGCGGTGATCTTTGACCTTGATGGGACACTGGTGGATTCCATTATCGGACTGCAGCTGGCCATTAATAAGGTACTACAGGACCGCGATTTTCCGACACTCAGTGTTCAAGGGACCAAGGACCGTGTGGGCCACGGTGTGACCCATCTGGTTCGGCAGGCCCTTCCAGAAGAGCACCGCGACCGCGAGACCGTTGGCCAATGTGTGGCAGCCATGCGGGACGCCTATGCTGAGTCTTGGCGTCAAGGAACGGAACCGTATCCAGGAATTGGCGAATTGTTGAGTGAGCTGCGCCGTCGGAATATACTCTGCGCTGTGCATACCAACAAAATGCAGAACATCACCGATGCCGTGGTGGACTATCTTTTTGCAGACTATGGACTGGAACCCGTTATTGGAAGCGATTCCGGATATCCGCTGAAACCCGATGCCGCAGGAGCGTTAGCCATCGCCGAACAGTTCGGGCTGGCGGCAAAGCAGTGTGTCTTCGTTGGGGACTCGGAAGCTGACATGCAGACGGCCCGCAATGCAGGTATGCTGGCGGTAGGAGTTCTCTGGGGATTTCGGGACCAGACGGTATTAGAAGAAAATGGAGCTGAGCGGCTGCTGGGTAAACCCAGTGATCTGCTGAAACTCTTTGCCAGCTGAAGTACTTTGAGGGCTGATCCGACGTTGGCGCTGACGGCCTCTTTGGCCGTCAGCCAGCGGGAGGCGGGTTTTTGGGGGCGGTGTTCGTAGGCACGACGGCAATCGCTGCAATCGGCGAGAGATGCCGTCGACTAGAAAAATACTTTGAATTAACGAAAAGAAGCGATTTGGTGACTTAATGGTGTCTAGTGATGCTTATCCGGGAAAATCGGCCAAAAATCGGTCTGGATCATTGCCCGTGGGCACGGTATACTAAAAGTACGCAGAGTTCAAGGAATGCTGACAAACGCATTCTGTAAAGCTAAGGAAATAAAGCAAATCACCTGTGCTTCCAAATATGAAGTACACTGTGTATAAACGTAGTCTTTGACAGACTGCAAGATTGGGCATGCCAAACATGGTAAAGCATGGCTTGGTACCAAAATCAGCAGACTGAACGAAAGGGCGTTTATGCGGAGAAACGACTTTGAGCGTAAAGACCTCAGAATCGGGTGAGCTGATCCTTGGAATACGGAAATGGGTTCGGAAGGTTCGTTGGACTCTGCGTTTGCGCGTCTGGTTTGCGGGTTTCGGGTGGATGTTGGGTTTGGACGTTTCGTTGCAGCAGTCTAGGATCACCGAATGTCCGATGCTACATGCGAAGACAAAAGGAATTAGCCAACAAACCAATATACGGGCAAACGAATGGACGAACAATCGAATAACTTAATAATCTTAGTCCGAAAAGCAGCTTACCGGTGACGTGCTTGTGCAAAGCAGCCGGGGCAAAGCTGCTTTTTCATGCGTTCCTTTGCGTCATAGACCCCATGCCTGAAGGCAGGGGCTTGAAAAAGAGCCCCGCTATGACCCGCCTAAGCCTTAACAGGCTACGTTATCCCGGTCATGATACCCTGGAGTGCTTCTCCAGCTCCAGGC
>SLOZ01000470.1 GCA_007132255.1 Limnochordia bacterium
AGTGATCAGAAAGAGTCGTCCTTAGGTAGTTGTCTTGTTCGTCACGAAATACGGTTCCTTCAACCACCGAACGCTGCAGAAGAACGATAGCATCTCGATTGGGATGAATGTCATGAATGCCCGCCACTATCTTGGCTAGCGAAACGGACACTTCTACGGAGCCAACATGTTCCTGTTGGTAGAACAACGGGTACACGAACCGATACCCGTTGAAGATCCTCCCCTCCTCAAATCCCGTAACCATTCGTTGTTCTTCGTTGGCCAAGCGAATAGTTTTGCGTACAGCAAAAAGATTGTCGCCGTATTGATGGGGACTGTGAAACCGCAAGAAACTGTCGCCGTTAGGGAAGTGAAAATGCAATTGGCGAAAATAGAATTGCTGCATGGCGGCGTAATCATCCCTGAGTTGATCGAGAAGATAGGCTCGCCAGTGATCACGTTCGTCGGGCTCGCCACTCCATGCGGCAGCCATCGCCTCGAGGATCGGTGTCTTGTCCACGACCCGTTCAAACACATATTGTGAGAAGTTGAGGTGACTGCGCTGCGCGGCATTGACCTCCGCCTCCAGGTTCACCACCTGCACGGCGAGATGTTCGTCGGTCAACCGCTGCGAACTCTTCCAGACCCAGGAAACGGCCCATCCGGCTAGGAGCGCCACCAGCAAAACCACTAGCAGCCACACGCGATAATCTTGTATCCGCCCCCATAACCCCGTTTTTTGCATACCATCACTCCTAACCGCTCCACATTGCGCCAACTGCCACCTGATGGATGGGTTCATCAGTTCATGACTGGTGTGGGTGTTTCCCTAGTATGCCTAGGAACGCGTTGGTTTTCCCGGTATCTCGAGCACTCTCATGCCGAACACCTCGGTGAAATCGCTGCTAAAGCGATTTCGAGTCTCTTGTTATCCGCTCGCCAGGCCACTTTTTCAACACGTTTCTAGTTCTGCATATCTGCGGTCTATCCTTTGTCGGGCGGGTGAAAAGTTCTTGCCTTGAGTGTGGAACGCTCTTAAGAGTCTCTGTTCGCATAGGTGCTATCTTTAGTGCTTGGTCAAACAAGATGGTTCCCTATCCACGTCTTGGGCCACTCGGCTTTAGACATGCAATGCGACTAGGAAGTCTATTTGGACTAGCGGTATCTCCATGTTAGGAGTTGCGTCAGTTGCAGTGGCAAGGCCCAGTGTTCTCGTTTTTCGGTTGCGAAGCATCAAGACAATGCTGCGATGTAGAGCGGCATTATCTGCTCGGTTCCGCCGCCGAAACTATCTCAATAAACTGTTCTCACCAATCGTCCCGGAGGAAAAGGAATTGCGCGAACCCATGATGAAGAGTAACCCTTAGAACTTAGGTATGTACAGCGAGCGGTGGTCTTCTTGCCCTTGGCCTGCAATCCACACCAGTTGGAAGCATGGCTGATGATGCTCCGTTCATCCACATACTTAACAGTCTTTCACGGAGCAGGTGATCAGGATGGAGCATGCGGAATTGATCAAACGGCAAAATCGTCTTGTGGTGCAATTGCTTTGGATTGCATCAGGTATGGTGTTTCTCAACAACTTGCTCAGTGTACGGGATCCGTTGGCTGGAGCCATTATTGTGCTGGCGTGCGGCGGGTTGGCGTTGGCCATGTCCTATGTGGTCTACACAAATCGGATGGTGCACACCGCGAAATATCTTGCCTTGGCCGGAGTGTACTTGACGGTGTTCTTCTTCATCGAGTTTACCCCAGGGCTGTTGTCGTATCTAGCCATCTATATGGGCTTGTTTATCCTAGGAATCTACCAAGATCAGAAGTTGATAACGTTAGCTGGTATTCTGAGCGTTGCCATTTCCACGTACGCGTTTTTTGCATACCAAGAGCTCATTTTGCACGTGCGCTACCACAATCTCTGGGCGTTGGTGTCTCTGAACTTCTTTATCGTTCTTGCGTGCTGCCTGTTGGTTCTCCAAGCGCAATTTGGCTATCGAGTACTTAGAGACTCTGGCGGAGGGATCTGCGAGTAGTTCGGGTTTCTCGTAGACGTGTCGAATCCCTCCACCCACCCAGGGTCGAGCGCTCGGGAGCGGATTTCCTGTGCGGTGAGCAGAGAATGCAACAACTCTCGAAGCCGTAATTTGGCTTGAGAGTTGTCGGATTACCCAAGAAAAGCCATAGCCGCAGGATGGCGTCGGTTGGCGTACTGACTGCTCTTTTTTCCGACCTAGTCCGTCTCGCCAACTTAGACTGGTTTTTTCGACCCATCGTTGCGACCATGTGTCGCAAGTATGTGGTTGGTCAACATCGCTAGAGCTTCCGCAGCATCGTTCTGGGCTGCCGTCAGGGAACTGACCAGTTGATCCGTAACCGATACGATTTCATCACCAGTGCTTGGCGTGTTGAGGATTTTGATGACATCTGGGTGCGGTTGATCAACCTGCTGCAGCAGCCGCAGGATGGCGCTCATGGAATAGTGGGCGGCCCGTAGACCGCGAATGACCCGCAGCTGTTCCAATTCTGCGCAACCATAGACTCGGTATCCTTTGTCTGTTCTTGGAACTGTCAGCAGACCGTTGCGTTCCCAGTTTCGGATGGTTTCTGGGGTCGTCCCTAGGATCCGAGCTACGTCCCGTCGCGAATGCTTCGTTGCTGAAGGCGCAGGGCTGTTGGATAACCACCGTTGGACCACATTGGCTGCCGCTAAGGCATGTTCGTACTCCCGTTCCAGATGCACGATGTAGTCTGCTGTCAAGCGGCGAGCCTGCCCGAAGTCTTCAGCACCAGAGGCATAGACGATCTGGCGAGCTCGGTGACGCATGTTGCCCTGCACAATTTCGCAGCGGAAGAGAGTTCGGGCGATGTTCAGCTGCAAGAGGTGGACGTCGGAATACATCCGATAGTTGTTGTCGCCTCTAGGGACTGGGGAGATGAATCCCCACTCCTCATAGATGCGGACAGTATTCGGATGTACACCCACCAGCTCGGCGATTTCCTTCGTCCTATACACGCTCCTCACCTACCTCCATTTGAAGAATTTTGCAGTTCCTCCAGCCCCGATTAGAATACAGCCAATCAAGACCGCAGCGTGAAGACCTCCCTGGCCCCATGGTTCGCCCATAATGGCATGTTTAAGTAGGTGAATCCCGTGGGCCAGCGGCAGGACATCCATCAGCCACTGCACCCAGCGCGGCATCACTTCATAGGGAATGGTTGCTCCGGAAAAGAGCAGCATGGTGAAGTACGCCAGAGTACTCCAAAGATTGGCTGCCTTTTGGTTGGGCGCCAAACCTCCGATGAGCATTCCCAGACTGTACATGGCCAACGTCACCAAGCCATAGGTCAGTAGAAAGACCGGCCAGGAACCTGGCAGCCGAAAATCAAAGAAGACATGGTAGACTGTGACCACTGCTGTGAAAGACACCAGCGCGGCCGAGAGCTGCACAAGAGCTTGAGCCATCACGAGATAGACCGGTGATACCGGTGTCACCTGGAATCGCTTCAGAATCTGTCGATGGCGATAATCTGCAATGGTCAGTGGCAGTCCCATAACGCCCGTAGCCAGCACGCCAATGGTTGTGACGGCGGCAAAGGACAGCTGGAAGTTCGATGCTCCAGAGGATGCATCCCGGCTCAAAAGATAGCCGAACAGACTAGCCAGCAGTACGGGAAAACAGATCCCAAATAGTACGATATCCATACCCTTCCAAACTAAGCGGCCTTCGATTCTAGCTAACGTGATTAGCGATTTCATCCCAATCTTCCTCCCTCTCTCCGGAATATTCCAGATAAGCGTCCTCCAGCGTTGGTTTGCTGCTCGTGCCAATGGCGTCCGACACGGTTCCTTGAAATACCGTCTGGCCGTGCTTCAGAATGAGAACTCGGTCGCAGAGTACTTCCACTTCGTCCATATAGTGTGACGTGAGCACGATACTCAAACCTGCTTTCTTCATGGTTAAGAGCCGGCGCCAGAGCAGACGGCGCGCTTTCGTATCCAGTCCCGTAGTGAGCTCATCGAGGAAGACCAATTTCGGGTTGTGAATCAGCGCCAATAGAACGGCCAACCGCTGGCGTTCTCCCCCTGAGAGCGAATTGACAGCCTGGTTCTCGTGACCGGCGAGCCCGAAGTAGTGCAGAAGTTCGTTGACGTCGGCCGTTTCCCGGTATAGGGATGCCCACTGTAGACAGGCTTCTTGAACAGTGAGTCGATCCGGGAAGTTCGTTTCCTGAAACTGGACACCAACTTGTTGAAATACCTCGCGGCGGTGGGCAATGGGCGACCGGCCCAGCAGGGTCAGTTCCTCGAAGGTGCTTTTTTGGATCCCCAGAATCCCGGCTATGGCTGACGATTTCCCGGCACCATTTGCCCCCAGCAAACCGATCACTTCACCCTGGCCAAGCTCAAAACTTACGCGGTCAACAGCCGTTTTGCTACCGTACGAAATGGATAGGTTCCTTACGTTCAGCATGGATGTCCCTCCCGTTTTGTGATGTCGTTGTCCACTATACCAGAGGCCGATAGGGGTGGTGTATTATTGGAGGGTTGTGTGCGAAAAATTGAATGAATGATTGACGACACGCGCAGCAAAATGGCAGAACTGAGAGGTACGGCACGATGATGCCGACCAACTGCACTTCTGCAATTCTGTGCTGGCTGAAGTTTCCTGAGTCAGAGCAGGATGCCAGACCTGTCATGGGAACAGTGAAGGTATGGGCAGGAAAATCCGAAAAAAACTAGTAGTTCTCAAAGAATGCATTCTTTTGCCGTAGGTAGACTCCCTGATAACGTAGAACGCTTCGAGATCCTACCTGTCGCAGTTCTTAGACCGCGTTTCAAATGTTCAGTTCTCGGTAAGGCCAACGAAACCTGACTCGATTGAGGGGGGAACACCCATGCTTCCATTAGCCAACTACGATATGTGGGAGCCGCGGTTGGATGAGTATGCGCGGCGATTTCTGAACGGCAAGGAGTGGGCTGATTACCAGGCAATGGCCGCCCATGAACGGCGGTGTCAACTGCAGCGACTCTTGGATCTTCCCGTCGCTCAGTTTTCGTGGGTCAACGAAGTGGTTTTCCGGACGCTTTGGGGTTCGGTGTTGGCGTCTACACTGCCTGGGTCCAATCCCTCGGTGTTGGAGATTGCGTCTGGTGCCGAGGATTGTATTCCGCAGGCCATGGCTCGCACCCATCCGCACGGACAATATGCGGCAGCGAACATGAACAAACAACTCACCGCAGGTTTGCTGCGCAACACGAAAGAGTTGTCGCTCCCTATCCGGGTAATTGAGGACGACGCGGCGAATATGAGCTCGCACCTCGGTACGGAGTCTGTTGATCTTGTGGCCTTTCACCACGGCGTCAATGATGTGCTGCAAGCCATTCGCTGTGATCAGGAGGGCATCGACACCGTTGACTCCGATTGGATGCGAACGCTGCCAAGAATGATTGAGCTTCTGCGCGCAGATGTTGACCAGGGAACGTTTGAGGATAAAGTCAAAGGACCGTTTTTAGGTTTACTCACGACGCTGCGAGATCTGCTGCGACCCGGTGGTACCATGGTCATGCTGCATTTTCCATTCCAGATGGATCTGGATTGGGGCTATCCGCCAGATCTGTACGAAGGCATCATACCTATGACGCGGCGTTGGGCCGAGGAGATTGAAGGACTGACTGTCATTGATGAGCCGGGGTATCCGGATCAGTGGTGGTTATTCTTGCGCAAGATCCGGTGAGTTCCAAACGTAGTGCCGCTCAAAGGATCCAACTCGACATCCTGCTGGAAGAGCAGTGTTAGGAAGACGTGGTCACGGAAATCCCGGACATGGGGATTTCGCGGTTCTAGTCTAGCGGGGTAAAGCTTTTTTGAAGTGAATTCTCAGCAGGCCGACGATAATAAGAGGAGATGATACGATCATGCAGTATCGCATATTGGGAAAGACCGACATGAATGTTTCCGTGGTGACCTTGGGTTGTTGGGCCTTGGCCGGTGATGCTATCTGGGGGCACCAGGAAGAACAGGACTCGTTAGCTACGATTCACAAGGCCTTGGACTGCGGGATTAATCTCTTCGATACCGCTGAAGGTTATGGTGATGGCTATTCGGAAGAAGTCGTGGGTAAAGCTCTCAAAGACAGGCGAGACCAAGCGTACATTGCCACCAAGGTCAGCCCGAATCATCTGGCTGCCAATGATCTGGTCGCCGCCTGCGAAGCCAGTCTCAAACGCTTACAGACCGATTACATCGATCTATATCAGCTGCACTGGCCCAACGCTGAGGTGCCGTTCGCGGAAACCATGGACGCTGTGGCCGCACTGCAGCAGCAGGGAAAGATTCGCTTCGTCGGGGTCTCGAATTTCGGCGTCAAAGACCTCAGCAGTGTCTTAGAAGCGGGGCGGGTGGATTCCAACCAATTGGCGTACAATCTGCTTTGGCGCGGCATTGAATATTGCATCAAACCACTCTGTGTTCGAGAAAACGTTGGCATCCTTTGCTACAGCCCCTTGGCCCAAGGACTGCTCACGGGCAAGTTTCCCGATCTTGAGTCCATCCCGGTAACGCGCATGCGGACCAAGCACTTCAGCGATGACCGCGAAATGGCACGCCACGGAGGACCGGGCTACGAAGAGGAGACCATGACTGCGGTGGCAGCGATTCGCCGCATTGCCAAGGAAGCCGATGTGGAAATGGGTCAGCTTGCTCTGGCATGGCTCTTAGAACAAGAGGGCGTGACCTCGGTGGTGGCGGGCGGTCGCAAACCCGAGCAGGTGGAAGCCAATGCTTTGGCGGCGAGTGCCAGACTGACGCCCGATGTCGTACAAGCCCTTAGCGAAGCCACCACACCGTTGAAAGAATGCTTCGGCGATGATGCGGATATGTGGGCTGACCGCATCCACTAATAGTGGCAAAGGTTTCTGTTTTGCCCGTTGAAATCGACCGGGAGTGA
>SLOZ01000045.1 GCA_007132255.1 Limnochordia bacterium
CGTGGATCTGCCGCTGGTGGAGAAGTATTTTGGCGGCTTAGCGGCTGGTGAGGCAGACCGTTGGTCCATACCTGAAGAGCCCGGACAAACCGAGCAGCGGCGGGTCTCTGTAACCTATGATGCTCAGCCCCAGTTGATGGTGGGGTTCCATAAACCAACCTATCCGCATCGCGACGCCTATGTCCTCGACGTGTTATCCAGCCTGCTCAGTGTTGGCCGGACTTCGCGGCTGCACCAGCGGCTGATCGTCGAAGAACAGATGGTCCAAAGCCTCAGTGCTTCGGCGAACTACCCTGGTATACGCTATGACAACATGTTGGTGCTCTTGGTTTGGCCTTTGAATCCACACAGCCCGGAAGGCGTTGAGCAACTCCTTTTTGAAGAAATCGCCAAACTGCAGCAGCAGCCTGTGGATCCTTGGGAACTTGAGAAGGTTGTGAATCAGGTCCAAGCCTCGTTTATCCGCAACCTTGCCTCCGGTTCGGGACTGGCCGATCAACTGGCCACCTATGAGCTGTTTTTGGGTGGATACGCTAACTTACTTGAGTACCAAGACATAATCGCCAGCATCACAGCTGAGGAAATCCAAGACGTGGCCAACCGCTACCTCACTGTGGAAAACAGCGTGGTTGGCATCCTTAACTCCGAATCAGTACAAGGTGGTGAAGTTCAATGAAGATGTCATTTCTTTTAAAGGCCGGCTTGCTTGCTATCCTGGTATTCACATCTTTAGCCCAGGGAGCCGAATCCCAATGGCCGGATCCCTTCATGATGGAGTTTCCACCGATTCAGATAAATCCGGTGGAACCCCAGGAGATTAGACTGAGCAACGGACTGACAGTGTTCTTGTTGGAGGATCGCAGCCTACCTTTGATCAACGGCGTTACCTATGTGCGGGCTGGAAGCAACTACGACCCTGAGGATCAGCGGGGCTTAGCTCAGCTCACAGCCATGTTAGCACGTGAAGGCGGCGCCGGGAAGCGAACATCTGCTGACGTGGATCGAACATTGGAGTACCTGGCTGCGTCCGTGGAGTTATCCGCAGCGGGCCCATTCGTCTCGGCCACGTTCTCCAGCTTGGCTCACAACGTCGAGCAAGTCCTGCCCGTGGTGGCGGACATCCTGCAGACACCGCAGTTCGCTGCGGACCGGTTGGAGATCCTCCGCGGTCGCCTCTTAGAATCTATCCGACGACAGGTCGACCAACCGGTCTCTTTGGCTACGCGTGAGTTTTTCTACAGAACCGCCAGTGAACACCCGTCGGAAGCCTTTGCCACCTTGCCTTCAGTTCAGAATTTGTCCCGAGCTGATGTCACCGCGTTTCACGACCGCTATTACCGACCTAACCATGCCGTCATGGCGGTCAGCGGCGACTTCGATTCCGAGGCAATGGTCCAACTATTGGAAGAGACCTTCGGAAATTGGCAGCCTGCTCCAACGGAACTGCCCACACTGCCATCAATGAACATGGATCCTGAACCGGTGATCTACCACATTCAGCGCGATTTGGCGCAGAGTGTCGTGCTGCTGGGACACCCAGTCCTAACGTTCGATGATCCTGACTACATTCGCCTAGATGTGCTCAACCGCGTTTTGGGAGGTGCTGGCGATAATCGGCTGTTCACAGAAATCCGAACCCGGCGAGGCTACGCGTATTCCGTCGGCAGTCAGGTCACTCAAGGGTTCGAGTATCCCGGCATTTTCTTCGCTTTCTCGATTTCACGGGCGGACAAAACGGGTGAAGTAATTGAACTCCTGCTCCAGGAAATCGAAGGCGTCAAAAACCAAGCGGTGTCCGTTGAAGAGCTGGAGCGTAATCGCAGCGCCATTGTGAATCGGGCGGTATTCCGGTATGCTTCGGTCCATGCTGTAGCCCAACGTTCTGCGCTGGTTCATTTTCTCGGCGTCGATCCAAACTACTATGACGAACACATGGCCATCATTCAGGACCTAACTGTAGAAGAACTGCTCGCCGCAGGTCAACGCCACCTTAGACCGTCCGATGCCGTGATCTTGGTTGTGGGCAATGACGAGCTTTTCGACCAAGACCTATCGGACTTTGGTCGCGTCGTTGAGATCGATCTAGATTGACGCACAGCATCAGTACAAGGACCTCGCGTCCAACCCACTGTTTTCGGGTTGGACGCGAGGTCCTTGTGGTCATGCGCGTCGGATACCCGAACACGCCTAAGGCAGCTCCATTGAGGTTCTGCCATTCTCCATCCGCACGCAGGCATAGCAACGCGGTAAACCCGGCTGTAGATCCAACTAGGCCCAGTGGTCCACGATTGCGCCCCGGCGGCAGTTGGGAAATAATTCCACATACCTGGTAGCATCCAGAAAATGGAACTCAACACTCGCTCGTCTAAGCCGGGTTGACAAGGACTTGCGCCGCCTTTTCCAATTCTGGTCTAAGGCTATCGTAGGGCAGCTGTTGTGCTGTCATGCCTTCTGCCAAAATGAGGTCAGCTGCTATGGCTGCCGATTCGCCCAGAATCATGAAGACAGGTTCCATCCTAACGGATCCATAGGAAACATGGCTTGCCGAGATGCAGACAGGCACCAACAGGTTTGCAGCCTCCCCTGCCTTGGGTACAATGCTGCGGTACGAGATACCATAGGGCCCGGCTGGAGGTATCTGGACATCGCCATCGTTGATCACGCGACCATTATGCACGAAGCGCTGGCAGTTATGAGAGTCGATGTTATACGATCCCATACCAATTGGGTCGCTGCACGCTCGGTGATGCATACAATCGTGTTCGGTAAGAACGTAGTCGCTGACCATCCTTCGGGCTTCGCGAACGTAGAGCTGGTGCGGCCAATAGTCGGTATCCTCAAATTCATCCCGGGCTAACCCCCACTGGCTCATTTGTTCCCGGTAACGGACGGGAATGGACGGGTCGTTAGCGAGAAACCAATAGAGTCCCTGCTGGTATGTGACATGCTGCTGGAATATTTGTTCGCGCTGTTTGTAGGATGCTTCCGGCCAGCTGTAGTTAGCCCCGATATAATCGCTGTTGACCGGACCGTGGTTATTGGTGTCTGTCTTGTGCGGATTCACGAGTCTGTCGAATTTGCGGAAATCTCCGTTGGCGCTCAGCAGTTCGTTGTAAGCGTCTTTCTCACTGTTGAACCAACGGCTTGCTAGGATATACTCGGCCGGGTCAAAGTTGTCAGGCTTCAGCCAGTCTCTACGCAGCTGGGGATCATTGGTCATACACACCCGGAAGCAATAAGCCTGTATGCGCTGGTCACCTGTGCCCTGCACGTCGAAAACGTCTTGGCTGTTCACATGGGGCAATAGCCCGCTCGCTGCCACACCTTCCTCAACATATGGATCAACAAAATGGGAAAACTGGTGCTTCTCGAGTACCTGGATGCCGTTATAGGTTTCACCGTATTGCGCATTGGCTTCACGGCCAACGGTGTAGGTTACGCCAGCCTGGGCCATCAAGTCTCCCTCGTAGGTGGCGTCAATAAAAACTTTGGCTCGAACCACTAACCCACTTAGCATTTTCACTGTCTGAATCACAGACCCATCGCTCTGGGTCTGATCAAGAAACTGACCGTTATAGACCGGTATCTCCGCATCCTGCAGCCACTGAGCATACACGTTGGCGGCAGCGTGGGGTTCGAAGTTCCATACCTCAGCCGGCTTTCCGTAATACTTTCCAAGATCGCGATAAAAGTTCCGGGCCAAGCCGCCTATGACGTGCTCTTTTCCAGCGTCGGTCCAACCAAGGCCTCCGGTTGTCATGCCTCCGAGATGCTGTGCTGGATTGAGAATCACCACGCTGCGGTTACGACGGGCTGCCGTGACAGCGGCTGTGATCCCCGCCGAGGTGCCACCGTAGACACAGATGTCAACATCAAGCACCTGATCGGTTGATTCTTGCCAACTCTCTTGAAAGTAATGCAATCCTTGTTTGCCCATAACCATTGGTCTCCTTATCTTGTTGGTCCATATGGCATCCTCATCGCGTAGCTACCATACAACCAAGTAGTGTGTGGATCTCTCTCAGACTCGGACATCGTTTTCTGCCTCTTGATTTGGTCAGTCCCTGGACAGACGGGCAAGCCGTCCGTGCCGACAGAGGATGCGGATGTGGATGTGGACCCGGTCACCGGAGTCGGAGCTTTCCGAAGCCTCCTTGCACGGTTTGAAGGCACCTATGAATCAATGGGAATGTAGTTGACGATCCGGGCCGCACCTGAGCAGTTGGAATCAACCATCCCCGACCCGCCGCGGCTGCTTCTCACTCCGCTGAGTCTTCGCCGCTTTGACACGAAGGGCTTGGATGGGTTTGCCACGGATTTGGATGAAGAAGACGGAAAGATCAAAGCCCTCTGGCTGCATCAATGGTATCGACGGCTTCCACCAATTGAACACTGGCTTCATTCAACTTTGAAACGCAGCGAACCTTTGCGGCCCACGCAGGCATTTCTGACGCGACCAAAAGCACGACGTGCAACACTAACGCTGAGGTCTTCTTCACAGCGATGCATCCCCCTTTCGCCTAGATAAGTGGCCTTTCTCCACTCTCCCTCCGCAAACTTTCTATCCCAACCGGCTCTGCTGAACTTTCCTCAGCAAAGCATCGACATGTGTCACCAAGTCTGGATGGACACCCCTCGTTCGCATTTGAAAAAACAGACTGCGCAGAAAATGCTTGCGATTCATGGCAGCGAGGTAGTCCCCGGGTAGTTCGCTCCCGATGCGCTCAAAACTCACCGTATCCAACCACCGGGCGAAGTCAGCCTCAGAGAAATCGTCCCGTTCCAGGACCAAGACCACAGCACTCGCCAAGCGCTCGTCCTCCCCGAATCCGTAGACCAAGGCTCGTGTGCCAATCTGATCTCTGGCAGCCTCCAAGACATCGGAAACCATGGCTCGCCGCAGCTCCGGGCAGCCGAGCAGCTGCTTAACACTATCAGCTAAATGGGCTATGGCATGGGCCCAACCCTTGTCTGGAACATAGCCGCGTCGGTCTGCTTCGGTATGCATGTATTCTATGAGAACCTCTGCGGTCTGAATCACAACCTCAGGTGTAAGAATCTGTTGCTGTTGCTGATGCCAATGCAGAATCTCGGCGATGACCAACTGGGAAAACGCTCGGGTAAACACAGCGTCCGGGTTGCCCTCTGGAAACCACATTAAATGCCGCTGGTCCAAGCATACCAGCAGTAGATCTTGGAGCTGCATTGGTGAATACCGTCCTTGGTGAATCCACTGCGAAAACGTCTCGTAGATCAGCTCGTCTCGCAGCTGCGGATCCAAGGAACCAATGTGCTCGAGCATCGCTTCCGTCAGCGAAGCTCGCCGTTCGTCACTGACTTCACTATCTTCAGCGGCTGTTTGCAGCAGCTCGTGCTTCAACGCTTCGGCGTCCATAGCTCGCTTCACCTCCCCTATCGGACAATTCTTCGATCAGCACACAACTCTATAGTTCGGCTACCGGCACTTCGCCATCCAACCACTTCAACTCACAATCGCGCATAAACATGCTTGGCCAATGGACTCCATTCAACTCCCACTGCCGATAGTCTTTGATCATCTCATAGAACTGCTGAATGCCCTCGCGGTTGGGGTTCTCTAGAAGCCCATGAATGGACGTCATCAATCCGCTGGGTTTGTCTGACACCGTCTCCAAAACCCGCAAAAACCATTTGTGGTAGGGATAGAGCGTTTCATTGTGTGCCAAAAACAGGCGCCCAGCGAACAAGATGAGGTTGGCCACCGAATGCTGCAGCAGATAACGGTTATCTAAGCGGAGTGCTTCCTCGCAGTACCACTTCCACGTCTCGAACTGCCCATAAAAACGCGGAATATTGGCCAGCTTGTTCTCCACGGGATAGCGGGCAATAGCTTTCAGCTGCAGATCGAGTTCTGGCATCTGCGAGTACGACGCCCAGGCTCCTTCAAAGGCAAAGCGAGCCGGTTCACTGCCTTTGACCGCCGCCTCGCGCAGAAACGCTGGGCTGATATACTTGCCATCAATATAGCCGCGATCGTAGGTACAGCTGTCCCGTTCAAAGTACTGGAGATCACCGCGTTCTGTGCGATCAAGGTATTCCAGTTCGGGAACCAAAATCATCAGATCCACATCGGAGTCAGCTGAGGCAAACCCATGGGCGATCGATCCGCAGACAATCACGGCTTGAACCTCTTCCCGATCCCGCAATTTCTTGGTTACGTTTTCAATGCTATCCAAATGGTGTTGAAACATGCCTCGGCCTCCCAACGTTTCCTTGGTTATGCAAATCAACAGATCGATCCAACAGGCGTTTCTCCAAGTTGAACTGCCGCCTTTGATCGTTGAAACGTGTCTATGCAACAGACGCCGATGTCAGTGCCCTGACACCATGAGCTGTGAAAACAGGCTTCCTGTTTTCTGGGCAGCTCTGCTAAGAGTCCGCGTAAAAAAGTGGCTTTGGCCCGCAGGACCTAAACCGCGAAATCCCGTTAACGGGGATTTCCGTGACCTCAATTACCCAACGTCGCTCGTCGAACAAAGTTTTGCGGTGGATTCCTTGAATCGCCTGGCCGGAACACTGCGCCGTACACACCAATCTTTGTGCTTTTGCCAAATTATTCGCCGTTGATGAACGGTTTCCTCTGTACGCATATCACAGATATCGTTCCGCTTGTTTCGCATACAAGAAGCTCGACAGCCATGTCGCTGTCGAGCTTTCTGCGAACCGAGATTCCGCCCACTGTGGTAATCCCTACTGATGTTTTGCCCGAGTGTCAAAGGGTCACATTACAATCGAACCGCCGTCGGCAAGCACGTTTCGCAGCTCACCGCTGTCTACTTCTGGGAACGTCTGCTTGTGTTTCAACGCCAGGAAAGCTGCAACACCTGCTGCTTCTCCTGTTTGGTTCATGTTCACCATGAC
>SLOZ01000338.1 GCA_007132255.1 Limnochordia bacterium
GGCTTACGGAGTGATCGAGCTGTTGTTGAGTGAGGAACGGTTGGGGGTTGTAGCCTTTGACATCGATACCGAGTGGGTGGTACCACTGCAGGATGTCGGCGACAAACACGCTTTTTACGAAGCACTCCAGCCGTTTGATGCCGGCACTGGCGGAACGAATATCTACCCATCTCTGGTTGAAGCGTACGAAGCCTTGAAAGATGAAGAAACGGCTGTGCGCCATGTTATCTTGCTCTCTGATGGCGTATCGCAGCCTGGAGATTACGAAGGTATTATGGAACAGTACCAAGAAGCGGAAATCACACTGAGCAGCGTGTCCATCGGAGCCAGCACCGACCTTGAGCTTATGAGCTATCTGGCGGGAATGGGGTCGGGCAAACACTATTATGCTGAACATGTTCGTTCGGTACCGCAGATCATGGCAACAGAAGCGGAGCGAATCATGGGGGCACCAATTGTGGAGGATGACGTGGCCGTTCGACCAACGGCGACCACCGTCTTCTCGGGTGTAACGCAGTGGGACGCAGCGCCGCCCATTCAGGGGTTTAACATCACAACCCCTAAGGATTTGGCCGATGTCTATTTGGTGGCCGATGACAACAGTCCCATTCTGGCCAGTTGGCGGTTTGGTCTCGGTCGCGTCATGGCGTTCACGGCAGATGCGGGGCAGCAGTGGACCGATTCCTGGTGGAATGAAGAGTTCTACGGTGAGCTGTGGAGTTCCATGATCCGTTGGTCGATGACCGACGTGGGTGCCCAAGGACTGCAGAGCCGGTTCGTTTACCAGGATGGACAAGGCGAACTGATTGTGGATGCCTTGGATGAGCAGGGCGGTTACCTGAACCATCTGCAGCTGGAGGCCCAAGTTTATCGGGGCCAGCAGGGGATGGCTCAAGTGGAGTTAGTGCAGGAAGGACCGGGCTATTATCGAGCTCTAATCCCGTTAGACGAAGAAGGAGTCTATCTGGCTACCATCACCGGTGAAGTGGATGGAGAACTGCTCCAGCAGCGGGCCGCTGTGGCCGTGCCGTATTCGCCGGAATTTGGCCTGCCGCCCACGACGAATCTGCTGCAGCAGTTGGCTGACGAGAGCGGCGGACGGGTGTTAGCCGAGCCCGAAGAAGTGTTTGCTGCTCGGGCGGCTGTGGCGGATACACCCATCCAACTTTGGCACTGGGTTTTAGGCTTAGCGCTGCTGTTGTGGTTGGTGGACATTGCCCTGCGGCAGCTGCGGGGGATGCGATCGGCTGAGTGAACGTAGGAGTGAAGGAAGTGACGCAGTGGGCCGTTGACGCGCTGCGGTTGGAGATCATACCACAATTATGCAATGTGCGGATCGCATCGGATCCCACGGAAGACAAAATGGCACCTGATGATTCGGGTGTCGTTTTCTTCGTCTAGAAAAGGAAATAAATACCATCCACCAGGTATGTGGAAGAAAAACCCAGGAACCTGGTGGGTGGAAATGAATCCCATCTACCAGGTGTCAGGAAGACATTCCCATCGTTTTGAGGTGTTTGCATGAAGGAGGAGGCGCTGTTAACCTCGAAACGTTGCATCATAGATGTGCACCTGAACAGAACCCGAAAAGGTCAAGAGAAAGGGTGAGCGCCGATGGTAGGCAAGCCAGAATCCAGAAGGCCAGAGTCAACAGATCAAGCTTTCCAGCAGCACCTGTCCCATGAACAGCTCACGCAGGATCGCGATATCCTGCGTCCACTAGCGCGGCAATATGCTGAGATCGCCCATAAGGATCGCAACGCCGATAAAAGGCGGCTGCATCGGGCAGTGAATGATCTTCAGCCAGTACGACCGGTGGTTTTGATCGATGAACTGCCGTGGCATGAGATGAATATTGACGATATGCTAACACTGGCGTGCCAAGATCCATATCTCCAATCCGTGGAGTGGCAGCTTCGCACAGTGATCTATCGGGATCGTTTCATGCCAGCCGACATGATCGTTCCACCATACGTGTCTATTGCCAAGGTGATTCATTCCACAGGGATTGGCATTACGGTGGATGAAGATACCCGTGTAACAGATGCTGCCAATCCCATCATTTCGCATGAGTACAAAGATATTCTGCGTTCGGATGCTGATTTGGCCCAGCTGCAGAACCCTGTCATTACCTACGATCAGGTAGAGACATTGCGTCGATACCAGCTGGTTGGTGACATGATCGGCGATCTTGTTCCTGTGCGTATTACGGGGATTCCGCACTTCTCGGTCACTACATGGGATGACATTGCACGGTACCGTGGAGTTAACCAACTGCTGATGGATTTGATGGACCGCCCAGAGTTCAGTCACCGGGTGGTTCGTCGGCTCACGGATATCTATTTGTCACAGCTTGAACAGTACGAAAATCTGGGTCTTTTTGATCGGGATCCCCGGAGTTTGCACTGTACACCCATCCTAACTAGTCAGCTGCCAAAACCTAATGTTGCGGAGGAGACTCTGAAGCGTCAGCATATATGGGGACGCGGTACAGCCCAAATCTTTGCATCGGTATCCAAGGCTATGCACAACGAGTTCGACATCGAGTACATGAAGGAGACCGTGGGTCAATGTGGCTTGGTCTATTATGGATGCTGCGAGCCGTTGGATACCAAGATGGATATTGTGGAACGGATCCCCAATTTGCGGAAAGTCGGTGTAACGCCCTGGGCCGATGTTAACAGAGCGACAGAAGCCATCCAAGATCGCTTTGTGGTGTCGGCTAAGCCCAATCCGGCTGCAGTTGCAGTGAGTTGTCTGGACATCGACCATCTGCGCAAAGAGATTGGCGAGATTCTTGATGCGGTACGCCGCAACAACTGCTCATGTGATATTGTGCTAAAAGACATCAGTACCTGCTGCCGGCGGCCTGAGAATATCTTCGAGTGGGAACAGACGGTCATGGAGATGGTTGCGGAGTTCTGATGGTTTTGGCGGTGTTTACCGGTATATTGCTTGGCTCGTTGATTCGTTTGACCCGAATCACCGTGAGGTGGGCTTCTGAGCGGAAGCCCACCTCTTTTGCGTGGGTCGGCAAGGGCGTTGCTCTGCCCGTTTGCTTCGTTCCGATCCTTCCCGCGTTTCGCTATCGGTCCTGCATATCTGGCGCTGACGTGTTAGTGGGTGTTGGCTGCTGGCGAGTCGAGCCAGTGGTTTTTCGTTGCAGGGTGAAAAAGGAGTAAAAAAACCAAAACTTGTGAAGGATTTCTTAAATGAATGTCAAATAAACCACTACAAACGATTGCACAAAGGATTGCAGGGTGATGGTATGGCAACAATCCACGATGTGGCTGCCTTGGCCGGTGTGTCGGCCAGTACAGTTTCGCGAGCCTTAAGTGGTAATGTGAAAGTGAATGCAGAAACAAAAAAGCGAGTTTTAGAAGCGGTTGCTCAACTGAACTATCAGCCAAGTCCATTGGCTAAGGGTTTGAAGGAAGGGTCTACACGGACCATTGCCGTTATTGTGCCGAATCTGCGAAATCTCCTATTTCCTGCAGCCATCAGCGGAATCACGGAAGTGGCCAGTGCTTACGGTTATACCATTGTGTTGTGCAGTACCGATGAGGACATCGAGAAAGAAAAGGCTGATGTGGCTAATCTGGTGCGGCGCAAAATCGACGGTTTCGTGTTCTTCACAGCAACGCAGCGCAGTGGCCACATCATGGAGCTGGCTTCTAAGGGTCATCCAGTCGTGCTGTTGGTCCGGAACCTGCCGCAGGAACCCATCGATTCCGTTAGTGTAGACAACGAACTCGGGGCTTACAAAGGAACAAAGTTTCTGTTAGAGCGCGGATACCGGAGTATCGCTCTGATCTGCGGCGATCGCGAACTGGTTTTGTATCAGGATCGGTTTCGCGGTTATCAGCGAGCGCTGGCCGAGGTTGGATTAGCCGTGGATTTTGGGCTTGTTCGCTGGAATGTTAAGGGTTGGAAACAAGGCTTTGCCGCCATGACTGCCCTGCTCAAGGAGAATCGCTCCGCTTGGCCAGACGCGGTATTTGCCACTAGCGATCCCAAAGCCTTGGGGATCATGAAAGCGATCAAACAAGCGGGGTTGAGTATCCCCCGGGATATCGCTGTGATGGGTTACGACAACATGGAGCTGTCGGAACTGACCGATCCGGCGCTGACCACAGTGGCACAGCCGTTTCATCAGACAGGTGTGCAAGGGACGGAGCGACTCCTGCGTTTGATCCAATGTAAGGGTTCGCTCAAGCCCGAGCAGGTAAAACTAGAACCAACCATTTTGATCCGTCAGTCCGTGGGTCACAAAGAGTGAGCTGAAGTTGGGCGTGCTGTATTTAGGGTGCTGTATGGTCTAAATGGATGTTGTATTCGTTCGTCTTAAGGCGAGGAGGCGATGCCGCGGACAGTGTTGATCTTGGCTTCACAGCAGAACAAATCCGATATCGAATGGGAGGTAGTGCGTAGTGAAGAAGTACCTAAAAAGTGTGTTGATCGTAGTGCTTGTTTTTGTGATGACTGGTGCGGCGCCTGTAATGGCGAGTTTCCCAGAGGATAATCTCACGGTAATCATTCCCTGGGGCGCTGGTGGCCGCACAGACATCGCTGCTCGAGTTTGGGCACCGTTTTTGGAGCAGGAACTGGGTCAGACGGTGATTGTATCGAACCTGCCAGGTGCCGGTGGTGTTTCAGGGTCGAATGCACTGATCCGTGAGACGCCGGATGGGTATACGTTTGGTGTTTTGTCGATTTCGTTGAATCTAGCGCAGTGGACTAAGATTCCTCCATTCGAGATGCATCGACTGGAACCTGTATGCATGATCTTCGCTTCGCCGATGTCGCTGACCGTTAGTGCTGATTCTCCATGGGAGACTCTGCAGGACTATCTAGACTATGTTGAAGCCAATCCAGGTACAGTTCTGCACAGTGCCAGCGGTTCCGGTACGAGTCAACACGTGATTTCTGCAGCATTTCACCGAACTGCAGGTTTAGACGTAATCTTCGTCCCCTACGATGGCGATGGCCCGGCCGCTTTGGCTGTGGCCAATAAGGAAGTACAGGCTGCTGGTTCTCCGATGATTGCCTTGGGTCCGTATCTGGAAGCTGAAGAAATAAGGGTATTGGGTCTTTCTTCACCTCAGCGGTCGCCACTTTTCCCAGACATTCCGACCTTCCGCGAGCAGGGGGTTGACTTTGCCCTGGAGAGTTTCGATGGCATCTATGTGCCGGAAGGAACTTCTGAGGATGTAATCAAGGTCCTTGAGGAAGCCTTTGGACGCATGGCCGAGAATCCGGAGTTTATCGAAGCGATGCACCAAATCTACTACGAAGTGGCCTTCATGCCACGGGCGGAGTTCACTGAATTCTTGGATGAGACCAATGCCATGCTCGAAGAAGTGGTCGACGATCTGGGTCTGAAGCTCTAAGCTGAACGACGTAAAATGTCGGAGGAAGAACCTAGGGATTGGGGCCCTCTGCAGGGTTGTTGGGCCCCGATCCTTTAAAAGGTGGTTATGCATGGTGAGAAAGGATCTACCCAGTCCGTGCGCTCGCTTACTGCGAGCCCAGTCCGTGGCAGCCTTGGTCTTCTTTGCCATTAGTATCTATGTGTTTGTTCTCAGCGAGAGTTATCCCAATGTGCCCTGGCGGGCCGGTGGCAGCCCGGGGTTCTACCCGCAGATTCTGGCAGGGATGCTGTTCTTGCTGTCGATACCGCTGTTAATTGAAGGATTGCGAGTACCAGGTGAGCCGATTCTTCCGGACCGATCAAAGTGGGTCTTATACTTGTATATTGTAGGCTGCCTGATTCTCATGGTGACTGTCTTCCTCCCGTATTTGGGGTTCCGCTTGGGTGCGGCTCTCTTCCTGTTTCTCACCATGTGGGGTATACAGGGTTGGCCCCGGACGGGCAAACGGCTGCTGACTTTGGCCTTCTTTGCAGTGGTGATTATGCTGGTTGTTTATGCAGCCTTTGGCATGGTGGCCAATGTACGTCTGCCGCGCGGAGTTCTGTTTTGACGACATCAATCCAGGGGAGCGGGCACTGGTTGGATCAAGGCTGAGAGAGGAAGCAGGTGCTTATGGACTATTTCCGTGGTTTTCTTGATCTTTGGGGGGCTGGACTGCCTCACTTTGCTACACTGGAGACTCACCTTATTCTTTTTTTGGGTGTAGTCATCGGTCTGATTTTCGGTGCGCTGCCTGGATTGTCAGCCAGTATGGCATTGGCCATATTCATCCCTTTCACCTTTGGTTTTGATCCTTACCAGGGGATCGCTTTTTTGGTGGCGATGTACGTGGCGACGTGCTTTGGCGGCGCGCTGACAGCTATTCTTGTGAATATTCCTGGGGCCCCATCCTCGGTATCCACGGCCTTTGACGGCTACCCGATGGCGCAGCGCGGGGAAGCCGGGAGAGCTATTGGAACGGCGGCCCTTGCCTCCTCTCTTGGCGGTTTAGTCGGTCTGTTGATGTTGATGATCTTTTCCCCGCTGATTGTGACCCTCGCCCGCAAGTTCGGAACCTGGGAGTACACGCTGCTCGCTGTGATGGGCATTACCATTATCAGTTACGTGTCTCGCGGAAGCATGGTCAAAGGGTTGATCGGCGGTGTGTTGGGGTTGATGCTGGCTACTGTTGGTGAGGATCCGATCATCGCCTATCCCCGGTTTACGTTTAACTCCATTGAACTCATGGGTGGTATCAATTTCGTCGTACTGCTCATCGGGCTGTTTGGTATGGCCGAAGCCCTGCTGCAACTGGAAAAGACTGGGGTGGCGATTCCGATTCAGAAGATCAGCGGATTCAGTCGGTCATTTCGCGATATTGCCAATCACTTCAAGTGCTTTCTGCGTTCATCATTTATCGGTACGCTGATCGGGGCAGTACCAGCAGCAGGACCCACGATTGCTACGGTCGTCAGTTATGGCGTA
>SLOZ01000468.1 GCA_007132255.1 Limnochordia bacterium
GTTTGTTCTACCAGGCACAGGCGGCATTACATACAACGTAAAGGTCGGAGATAAGGCTTTTGGGTGGGCCGGGGATCATGTGGAGCCCGGCGTATCCACGGCTGCCGTCGCCGACATGAACCGCAGCGATCCCAAAAATTCTGGCTATAATGTTTTGGCCTGCGTAGGCAACAAAGCTAAGGTGGTCAGTGGTGATGCCAAAGGTGCAGAAGGTGTTGTAACCGGGATGCATGGTGGCATTGAGCACGTTTTGATCGACTTTGCGGATGAAGATTTAGAGAAGATGTGCATCGAGGACAAGATTCAGATTAGAGCGTTTGGGCAGGGGATGCGGCTGACAGACTATCCCGGTATCACTGTGTTCAACGTGGATCCAACATTCTTGGACGCCATGAATCTGCAGGAACAGGATGGCAAGTTGGTGGTACCTGTGGCCAAACGTGTTCCTGGCAAGTTAATGGGTTCCGGACTAGGGGCACCGGACACAGCCTCCGGCGACTATGACATTACCACCAGCGATGAAGAGGTGCTGCGGGAGTACGGGCTGCAGGATCTGCGCTTTGGTGATTTGGTCGTTTTAGAAGACTGCGACAACCGCTGGGGTCGTTCCTTCCGAACCGGGGCCATTTCCGTGGGAGTTGTGGTTCACTCGGATTGCTTGTTGGCTGGCCACGGACCGGGGGTTACAACGCTTTTCACTGCCGTGGATGGCAGTCTAGCTGTGACCGACGAGCCAAAAGCCAATATCGCAGATATCCTGGGTATTGGTCGCCGCAGAAAATCATAACAAACAACGACCGGCGAATGCCGGTCGTTTGCTGTAGGTAGAACTTTTTTGGGTCAAACTTTTTACGGGCCAAACCCATTGAGAATCTATCACCACTGTGGCTCTTCGGGCAGCGTTTTGGAGTGAACACTTAAAAGATGTCGTCATCATCGTTGGCGGTGATTACCTTGGATTGGGTATTGGCCAGGGCTTCTGCAACCAGACCAGCCACATCCATATGGGACTCAGCTTCTTCAGCAGCGGCAATCTTTGGCCGTGTAGCCGGATTTTTCGGAACAAACACCGTACAGCAGTCCTCGTAGGGGAGGATGGACGTTTCATACGTACCTATGCGACGACTGATATCGATGATTTCCTGTTTATCCATGGTAACCAACGGGCGCAGCACAGGCAAGTTGGTTACAGCATTGATGGTATGAATACTATGCATCGTCTGGCTGGCGACTTGTCCAAGGTTATCTCCAGTTATCAGGGCCAGAATTCCACGCTGGCGGGCCAAAGCATCGGCAATGCGCAGCATAAAGCGACGCATCAGCGTGATCTTCAGGTCCGGATAAGGGTTTTGCTGCAGAGCCTTTTGAATTTCTGTGAACTGGCAGAGCCAAAGTCGCATCTGGACCTTGGTGTTATAGGGTGTCAATAGTTTGGCCAGTTCCTCAACTTTTTCTTGGGCACGCTGGCTGGTAAAGGGATAGGAATGAAAATGCAGACCCTCCAATGTAACGCCGCGTTTCATGCTGAGAAAGCCAGCCACCGGACTATCAATCCCGCCAGATAAGAGCAGCAATCCGCGTCCGGATGTGCTCACCGGTAAGCCTCCCAAAGCTGGGATGCTTTCGCTAAATAGATAGGCACCTTCATGCCTGATTTCAACATTGATCACGATATCCGGGTTGTGAACATCCACAGTGAGATGATCTGTATTCGTTACAACGTAACCGCCTAGATCGTAATTGATCTCCGGAGTCCGCATCGGGAACTGTTTGTTCACGCGTTTCGTCTCGATCTTAAACGTTCCTGCCGGCGCTTTGCGACCCAAGGTCAAGGCGGTAGCTCGCAAAGCATCCATATCCAAGGGTACTTGAACGACTGGGCTGATACTGACCACGCCAAAGACCCGGCCAATCGCCTCGACTGCCTGTCTCCAAGTCTCTGGCGAGACACTAACATAGATGCGTCCGAAGGTCTTGCGAATCGTTCCATAGGGCAGGTCGCCTAGGGATAGTTTCATCTGCCGAATGAGGGCGTCTTCGAAACGCCGCCGGTTTTTGCCTTTGAGGCTGATCTCCCCGTAGCGCACTAATAGCATGTGATACACGGCGTATCTACTCCTTTCCCTCGTACGCAGGCCGGACTTCAGCCGCTGCGTCAATGCATATTTTTGCGGCTTGGTCCATGACTGCCGGACTCAAACCAGGTCCGAGACTGAAGCGGAGCGCTCCAGCGGCCAGATCTTGTGCTACACCAATGGCATCCAGTACATGGGAATGTGACAACTTTGTCGAACAGGCGGAACCTGTAGATACCGACACTCCTTTGGAGGCCAGCGCTTGCACCATGACTTCACCCCTAACGCCAGGGATGCAGACGTGAAGAATGTGTGGCGCTCCGTCCTGGGGCGTCGTCCGGTGAATGCCTGGAATTTTCTGCAAACCCTGCCATAACTGATCCTTGAGCTGGCCGAGCTCGGCTTCGGTGTTTGGCTGTCGCTGCACAGCTAGCTGTAGGGCCTTGCTCAAGCCAACGATACCAGGGAGGTTCTCTGTACCCGGGCGCAGACCCAGCTCTTGGCTCCCGCCAAACTGCAGCGGAGCCACAGTCATACCCTGCCGCAGCCACAGCATACCGATACCTTTGGGCCCACCGATCTTGTGACCGGAAAACGAAGCCATATCGATGGCTAGGTCGTTAAGGTGCACTGCAATTCGTCCAACCGCTTGAACAGCGTCCACGTGCAGGCGGACTTTGCTGCGGTGCGCGGCATTGAAGGCTTGAATGGTTGCAGCGATTTCACGGATGGGGTTTACAGTACCGAGCTCATTGTTGACCCACATGATGCTGACCAGGCGGGTTTCTGATGTCAAGGATGCCTCGAGAGCGCCCACCGTTAGCCGCCCTTGGCCATCCACCGGCAGCACTGTCACGCGCCAGCCTAAGGCTTCTAAGTAAGCAGCGGTTTCTTTAACCGATGCGTGCTCCACAGCTGTGATGATCATGTGCCCTGGCTGGTCTTGGATGCGTGCAAAGCCCTGTAGGGCTAGATTGTTGGCTTCCGTGCCGCCGGACGTATAGACGATCTGGGCTGTGGTGTCCTGCAGCAATTTTCCACACAATTGGCGGCAGCGCCGAAGCATTTTTTCCGCGCGCGCTCCCAGGGCGTGCGGCGATGATGGATTGCCGAACTCCGTAGACCAATAGGGTGCCATGGCCTTTGCCACTTCGGGGAGCACTGGCGTTGTAGCGCTATGGTCGAGATAAATGTTGGCCAAATGGGTCACCTCGCAAAATGATTAACAAGCTCTGCCGCAGCATCGAAGATGCACCAATTGCGGCAGCGAACCCCTTAGTATTATACCAAAAACAGACGGTAGAAGAAAGTGGTCGACCTTGACAACCCGGTTTCTGCCTGTGACCTTCTGCCTGTGTTCCCTTTATTCTGCCCTTGTTGAAGTCCGATGACTGTGGGATGACCCTTGCCGGGCCGGGTCGCTTTATGGTATACTAAGTTTAAATCGAATACTATGTTTACGAGAATCCTTCGGGGCCGGGTGTAATTCCCGACCGGCGGTCATAGCCCGCGAACTGTGCAAGCAGTTGACTTGGTGAAATTCCAAGGCCGACAGTGAAAGTCTGGATGGGAGAAGGATAGAGTGTTTTTGCAGCGTGAGTGCCTAGAAGGCTGAGTTTTGGACAGCAATCCTGGAACTCTGTGGGTGCGCCCTTCAAGGGTACCGGTTTCGATTGGTACTCTGTGAGGTCCGATGTCCCGTAACGCTCAAAAACAACTATCGAACCTGTTAACCTGGAGAATTTCTCCAGGTTATTTTTTGTGAGGTGATCCGTGTTGGAGTATTCGGAGCAGAATAGACAGTGGATGCAGATGGCTTTGGATTTGGCCGAAAAGGGGCGCGGAACAACAGCGCCTAATCCCCTGGTAGGCGCTTTGGTTGTGAAAAACGGCCAAGTGATCGGCAAGGGGTATCACGAGCGTGCCGGCCAACCCCATGCCGAAGTATTCGCCTTGGAAGAAGCTGGCGAAGAAGCCTATGGTGCCGATTTATACGTCACCTTGGAGCCCTGCTGTCACTACGGGCGGACACCACCTTGTACCGAACGCATTCTTGAGGCAGGTATCCTTCGGGTTTTTGTGGCCTTGACGGATCCTAATCCAAAGGTGGCTGGTGGTGGAATTGCTGCACTGCGCGCTGCAGGTGTACTTGTGGAAGTGGGCCTGCGGGGTGATCAAGCACGGCGTCAGAACGACGTTTTCTTGACGAACATTGGCAAGCAGCGGCCTTTTGTTCTGTGGAAGAACGCGGCCACTTTAGATGGACGGACAGCGGCCAAGAACGGGCATTCCCAGTGGATTACAGGGCCGGAGGCTCGTGCCGAGGTCCATCGTCTGCGCTCCCAATTGGATGCGATCGTGGTTGGTTCGGGAACGATTATTGCTGATGATCCCTTGCTTACGGCTCGCCCGCTCGCTGCCGGCATGACTCAACCGCTGCGGGTGCTTTTGGACCGGCAGGGTCGCATTGCCAGCGATGCTGCCGTTCTCCAGGATGCCAGCAGTCCTGTCCTCTGGTTCACCGAACAGGAAGGCATGGAAACCAGCGGTCTTGGTCGGCATGTCGAGGTGGTTCATGCCAACCCAGGGACTATGCAGCCATTGTGGGTGTTGGCTTACCTTTACGCAGCGGGGGTTACGTCGATACTTCTAGAAGGTGGGCCCACGTTGGTTAACGCCTTTTGGAGGGACCGCCTGATCGACAAGATTCAGTGGTATGTAGCACCGAAACTGCTTGGTGATGATGGGCGTGGTGCGTTAGGAGCGCTGCACTGCGAGAACATGGCGGAAGCAGCGGCGCTGTTTGACGTGCATTGTCGCCCTGTTGGTGGTGATTGGGTGTTTGGGGGCTACACGCCATGGAATGCAGGGCTCATCACTGGTAATGAGGGCCAATAGCATCAGCCAGCCATGCCCCTTTGGTGGGTTAAGTCCGTACTTGGCGGTCGATCATGGATGGGTTGGTATGGATCAAAGCCGTAAGGAGGTGGAGGACGAATGTTTACCGGGATTGTTGAAGAAATTGGCAGCGTACGTCAGTGGCAGGAAGGCAGCGAGGTCTGCCAAATCACCATTACGGCGCAGCGAGTCATGGACGATATCCACTTAGGCGATAGTATTGCGGTGAATGGGGTGTGTCTAACCGCTGCCGCTTTGGGTCCAACGTGGTTTCGCGCCGATGTCATGGTGGAATCCCTGCGACGAACGGCATTGGCCGGATTATCTCCGGGCGCCGAAGTTAACTTAGAACGAGCACTCCAGGTGGGTGGACGATTGGGAGGCCATTGGGTAACGGGACATATTGATGGCGTCGGTACAATCTCCCAGGTTCGTCGTGAACGCAACTCTCTATGGTACCATGTTCAGCTGCCCGCAGACGTTCTGCAGTGGCTGGTACCGAAAGGCTCCGTAAGCTTGGATGGGACCAGTCTAACCGTGGCCGCGTTGGAACCCGGAGGTTGTGTGGTTTCGTTGATTCCTCACACGGCAGCCCACACAATTTTGGGTCAAAAGGCGGCTGGTGACAAGGTTAACGTTGAGGCCGATGTTCTCGGCAAGTATGTAAAGCAGTTCATGTCAACGGAGCAGAGTTCTGACACGAAGCCAGAGATTACGTTGGAGTTCCTGCAGCAAACTGGCATGGCGTGATGAGGGAGGAAGAGTCATGTTTGATAGTGTGGAAAAGGCCATCGCGGAGATTGCCGCAGGCAGGATGGTTCTGGTTGTTGATGATGAGGACCGAGAAAATGAAGGGGACCTGGTGGCGGCTGCGGCCAAAGCCGATGGGAATATCATTAACTTTATGGCAAGATACGGGCGCGGGCTGATCTGTGCGCCGATTACCGTGGAAAGAGCCGACACCTTACAACTGCAGCCCATGGTGGGCCAGAACCAGGACACTTATGGAACGGCATTCACCGTTTCTGTGGATGCTGTGGAAGGGATTACTACGGGGATATCGGCCGAGGAACGAGCTACCACAGTGCGGGCGCTAGCGGACGTTCAGAGTACACCCGACTGCTTTCGACGGCCCGGTCATGTGTTTCCTTTGGTGGCCAAGAACGGCGGAGTATTGGCCCGCGCTGGGCATACAGAAGCCGCTGTGGATTTGGCTGCCTTGGCTGGCTTCGAACCAGCTGGCGTAATCTGTGAAGTGATGAAGGATGACGGAACTATGGCGCGGGTTCCTGATCTAGAAAAATTTGCCAAAGAGCACGCTATCGCGTTTATCACCATCAAGGATCTGATTGCTTATCGGCGGCGGCATGAAAAGATGATCAGCAAAATCGCTTCGCCGCAGCTGCCTACGCAATGGGGAGATTTCCAAGCTCATGGCTACCACAGCAAAGTGGACGACCAGGTCCATGTGGCCATGGTCTGTGGCGACATCGGTGACGGTGAAGATGTATTGGTCCGGGTCCATTCGGAGTGCTTGACCGGTGATGTCTTCCATTCGCTGCGCTGCGACTGTGGCCAGCAGTTGGACGCTGCTATGCAGCAGATCCAGGAGGCTGGACGGGGAATCCTTTTGTACATGCGGCAAGAAGGGCGGGGCATTGGGCTGGGACCGAAGCTGCAGGCCTACGAACTGCAGGAACAGGGGCGCGACACAGTGGAGGCCAACCTTGAGCTAGGCTTCCCAGATGATGTGCGGGACTATGGAGTAGGGGCACAAATCTTGCAGGATCTCGGAGTGCTCACCATTCGACTTTTGACCAACAATCCCCGCAAGCTTGTGGGTTTGGAAGGCTACGGCATGAAGATTGTTGAGCGAGTGTCTCTGGTTGTGGAAGCTAATTCTGCTAATGAGAAA
>SLOZ01000241.1 GCA_007132255.1 Limnochordia bacterium
CTCCCGGCGGACACGCGCAATCAGCGCCGCCATCTTTTCAGGATCGGAGATTTGATACGCTCCAAGCCCTGCCACCAAGCGCTCACGGGACCCTACCACCGCTGCGGCCTGGCGAATCTGCCTCGCCACTTGATCACCATTGGGACTGTAAGCCATTGGCACCACAGCATCCACGACACCTTCTCGAATCCAGCCCGGCCAATCTTGAAAGCGCCGGCGGATGGCGAAATCATCTTCGAGCTCCGCCACGACGGCAGCCGATACCAAGATATCGGGATTTACACGTTTCACATCCCAGTAGATATGGCGCATTACATTGGTCACATTGTCTACGCGAAACTGATCCCACATCGCAACAAACGTTTCAAAGTCATCGAGACCAAAGCGCTCGGTCATCGCACCCGCGTTTAGAACTAGGTCCAAAGGATCAACTCCGTAAGCGGCCTCGAACCGACGACGATTATCCGGATGGTACCCATAATCTGGCGAGGGGTAGCGTATGTAATCCAGATGAACGCCATCAACGGCGTAGTTCTCCGCCACTTCGCGAACCATGGCGGCCACGAATGTCTGAACCTCGGGCAACCCTGGTTCAAGAAAGACGGCGGGAATCACATCCACCACTGCATGCCCGGTACCATAATCCCGTATGGAATGACCTGTGCGATCGTGCGTTACCCATTCGGGATGGGCATGGATGACGTGCGTAGGATCAGCAGGAAATGTCCCAAATGGACTAGCCGTGAAGGCGTTGATCCACGCGTGAACCTCAATACCCTCTTGGTGAGCCCGTTCTATGAAATACGCTAGAGGGTCAAAACCTTCAGGGATATTTGGTGCCTGGGGAACCATGTCCGACGTGTAGTAGGCTTCGAAGCGGCCGTTAACCTGGACAAATGCCGCTTGAAAGTTCATATCCCTATGGACTGCAATTACGCGGTCGATTGCTGCTTCCGAAAGCAAGTCACCACCGCGCACCACCCAGAAAGCTCGCCATTCATCCCGAGCTGCCTGGATTGGTTGAGTGAATGCAGCTAAAAGTACAACGATTAACCCTAACACAATCTTACTAGGCATGGTGTAGCGATACCTCTCTTTCCTCGAACCAGATGTGGTCTGACGTGGGATCACCTTACTTATATAACAAGTACTGCTGGCGCTGCTCTTTGAACACGGCTGCCTGTTGACGAAATTCGGCGATGATCTCGTCGGGAGCGGCTCCCAGCCTCAGCTTGTCCGTACCCACCAGCCAATCAATCATCGGAGTTCCATTCTCCCTACCGTCACCGGCATCGGAGCGCCACTGCAGGCGCTCTGGATGCAGCGTCCGTAGTGTATTCACAACCCATAGACCAAGGGCAACAGGCTCCAAAACGTCTCGATCGACGACGTGAACTTGGATCCCTTGACACTCCTGGCCCAGATATTTGCCGTATGTCGGCACAAAATGGCAGGCTCGAAACCCTGCTCCTGGAAACGCCAACGCGTTCAGTTGCCGTGCCAGCTGGTAGCCGTCAACCCAAGGGGCACCAATGATCTCAAAAGGCTTCGTTGTCCCTCGCCCTTCGCTGACGTTAGTTCCTTCGATCAAGCACATGCCAGGATAGACAACTGCAGTATCTAACGTGGGCAGGTTCGGCGAAGGCATGACCCAAGGCAAGCCAGTATCGTCAAAGAACATATCTCGGCTCCACCCCTTCATCGGTACGACTTCTAAAGAACAGTGGATGCTATCATTGAACAGTCGAGCCAATTCTCCCACGGTCATCCCGTGGCGAATGGGAAGCGGTCCAATGCCTAGGAAAGAATGGTACTCACAATCCAGAACATTTCCTTCAACAAAGCGGCCGGCAATGGGATTCGGTCGGTCTAGTACGATGAATGAAATACCCGACTCAGCACACGCCTTCATACAGAGGTACATGGTAGATATGTATGTGTAAAAACGGACACCGACGTCTTGGATATCGAAGACAAGAGCATCTAGACCATCCAGCGTCTGGGGTGATGGTTTCCTGTGGTCGCCATAAAGACTGAAAACAGGCACGTCGACTATGGGATGGACCGAAGATTTCACAGGTAGTTCATCTTGGGTATTCCCGGACCAGCCGTGTTCCGGTCCAAATAATGCAGCCAGACGACCGATGTTTTTCCGAGTCAGGGGTTGCCAGGTGGGTTCGAGGTCTCGTGTGACGCCGGTAGGATTCGTCACTAAACCAAAGTTTCGACCCAGCAACAGGCGGTTATCATCGTGGACGATGCGGTCTATTCCTGCTTGGACCATGTGTCTACCTCCTTGGACAAAGACTCTGCCATATTCTTCGCAGACCGCCCAAGAAAGTTGCGCTTTGACTGACAGCGAAAGCTGCAGTCTCTATACGGATCTTGTTACCTTAGACATCGTGTATTGCCACATGACACCTTACACCGCACACGCACAACACGCTCAACACGCACAACAGGTCAAAGATCAAAATCCTTTGTTGAGAAAACTGACTAAGTATGTTATAATGCTGACAGAAATAGAAAAGGAGTGGTTTTTTTGGTACGAGGTTTGCAAACTGTATTATTCGTAATGTTGGTGGCTGTTATTGTCTCTGGCTCTTCGGTGGCTGCAACCCAGTGGAACTACGAAGATGGTACATACCGTGGCATTTTTGCCGACGGCAGCGAAATTCAAGTCAGCATTCAGTTCACGTTGGCCGACAACATTATCACAAATATCCGGTTCCGGGGTTTGGCGTATCGCGGTGTAGACTACCGAGCCAGCGAAGACGAAATGACGGTTGGTCTGTTAGAACAGCATGAAGAACTTATCCAATACCTCGTTGGCAAAGATATCCGTTCTTCCCTAGACGATCTGCGTCAGCCAGGCGAGATCGTGGATACCACAGTAGCTGACGCCTTTACCGGTGCAACCCTCCGTGGCAACAAGATCATCAGCGCCATGCGCGACGCTTTGAATCGTGGCGTGTACAGCTACTAAGTTTTTTAGCAGAGAAAACTGTAACGCCTCAGTGACCTTTCACTGAGGCGTTTTCGCGTCCCCCAAGTGCCTTGGCCAAGCAACTTCTGTCGCCTTGAGCGAAGTCGTGCAACAACACCGCTGTACTACTCTCCAGAGGAACCTGCCTTGTTGATGGCATCAAAAAGGGGCGGGCAGATCGGTCATATGACGAGTCATGTGACCCCATGGAGTCCAAATTGTGTTATACTTTTCTTAACAATGTGAAAGGTGGGCTGGATGACCCATGAGACTCATGTTTACATGGCAAGACGAAGCGAAGGTCTTTAAGATCGTGCATTTGTTCCTGTTGGGTCTGTTTCTCCTCCTTATCGCCTTTAGCGTTTCCCAGAACCCTGCGAAAGCTTTTCCCATAGCTGGCCTGGGCCTCGGATACATGATAATTGTGATGTACCGCCATTTCCTCCTTTCCAGTCAAGTGGAGCATGCTCTCCAGTGGGTATTACCCTACTTGGAAGGCACCATCGTCTTTCTGATCTCCTATATCGATGGCAGCAGCTTCGGTCTATCACTGTTCATGGTCACGGTGATGGATATTGCCCTCGACTACCGGACAGGCTACGCTACGGTGTACGTAGCCTGTGGATACATAGTCTACATCACTAGATATCTTTCATTTTTCGAAGACGCCCACTTCGGCATGCAGATCCATCTTTTTCTTATCGGACTATTCCAGATCAGCATCTTCATCGGTTTCGCACTTCTCGCTAAGAATTACAATTTGCAGACCAAAAATTTGCGAGCACTGACAGCTGAACTAAACGCGAGGATTGTAGCTTTGGAAGAAATGACTCTGCTCAAAGAACGGAGTCGTATCGCTGGAGAGATTCACAATACCTTAGGCCACCAGTTGACCACGGCTTTGGTGCAGATCGAAGCCGCGAATCTGCTCAAAGACACCAACCCCCTAGAACTAGATCGACGTCTTAACGTGGTCAAAGACCAACTGCGCCAAGGTCTTCAGGAAATTCGTCGCGCTATCCATGCCATCGAAGCTGAACAAGACTACCAGGAGCTATCGGAGTCATTGGACCGACTTTTTCGACAGATCGAAAAGAACACTGCAATCCGGGTAGATGCGTCTCTTCAGGACGTCTCGGATAGTTCCTTGGAAACCCGAAAAATGCTGTACCATGCTATCATGGAAGCTATCACCAACGGAATTCGCCACGGCCAATGCACGAACATTCAGCTCCGATTGCTGCGTGCTGGGACTACACTCCATTTGTCGGTGTTCAATAATGGGATCGTACCAAAAGATCTCCAGTTTGGTTTTGGTCTTAACAGGATGAAACAAGATCTGACAAACCTCGGCGGTACTTTAAGCCCAAAACTCAATGAAAAGGGCTGGTTTGGCATTACCGCTGAAATCCCCCTCTATCCGTTGGGAGGTGCAAACAGTGCCGATCATTCGCATTATGCTCGTTGATGACCAGATGCTGCTTCGAGAAGGGTTGAAAACGATCATTAACACCCAGTCAGACATGCAAGTTTCGGCGGAAGCGGAAAATGGCGCAGAAGCGCTGAAGCTTCTGGCCGACAACCACGTCGACCTCATTCTCATGGACATTCGTATGCCGATCCTGAACGGAGTCGAAGCTACCAAACAAATCCGAGCGCAGTATCCGGATTCTGTTATCGTGATCCTGACAACATTTGACGAAGACGATTACATTGTCGAAGCCTTAGCCAACGGAGCTGTGGGCTACTTATTGAAAGATATTGATGCGCAGCACTTACTGCAAGCCATTCGCGATGCGGTGGACGGCAGCATGATGCTGCCAAGCCGAGTGGCTGCCAAACTAGCATCCTATATCTCCAACCGACAAACGATTCGGCGCTCAACACCCCCTACTGGACCCATGTCCAGTTCATTGTTCACCGAACGAGAGCAGCAAATGGGACACCTTATGATTGCAGGGTATAGTAACCGGCAAATTGCCAACGAGTTATTCCTCACCGAAGGCACAGTTAAGAACTACGTCAGCGAAATCTATGGCAAGTTAGGAACCAACAACCGTGGAAATGCAGTGATGCTTCTGCGACAATTCCTATCGGATTAGAAAGAGCTACCAAGCGAGACCGGTCTTGTGCCGGTCTCTTTTTCATGACCTTTTCGTGACTTTTTTCACTTATCATATGACTGCTCAGTGCAGTAAGCTGAAATCAACGAGCGGACGGAGACGGAGATCACCAATGGCCGAACGGAAACATCCGTGCGATACGTTACCGATAACCAAAGGAGGTTTCAACATTGATCACAGCCACTGGGTTAACGAAACACTTTGACTCGTTTCAAGCATTGAAAGGAATTAATCTGAACATTGATTCTGGAGAGGTCTATGGATTTCTCGGCCATAATGGGGCAGGAAAATCTACGACGATCAATATTCTGGCCGGCTTCTCCAAGGCAACCGCCGGAGCTTGCATCGTGAACGGATGGTCTCTTGACAAGGTAGAGCATCCGGGTGATTTGCATATTGGTTACCTACCAGAAGAACCAAAGTTTTACTCCTGGATGACAGGAAGGGAGATTCTGCTGTACCTCGCTTGCCAGATGGAACAGCCAGCAGCGACCAATCGCATTCGGCATTTGCTGGATTGGGCTGATCTCGGGAGCGCCTCAGAGCGACGTGTGGGTGGGTATTCTCGGGGTATGAAACAGCGGTTGGGAATGGCCGCAGCGCTTCTCTATGACCCAGATCTCCTTATACTGGATGAACCGTCGTCAGCACTGGATCCCGAAGGGCGCAGTCAGGTCTTGCGTCTCATTCTGGATCTCAAACAGCAGGGTAAGACTGTCTTCTTCTCCACACACATCCTCAGCGATGTCGAGCGAGTCTGTGATCGCGTCGGGATCCTGAGCGATGGACGCATGGTCTTAGAAAAACCCCTGCGACAGCTTCTGCGAGAAAACGTTGATTCCATGTATGAGATCTCATTTACAGGTCCGTGCCCCGAGGACTTGATGGCTCGATTGCGACACATCCCTGGCGTCAATGACGTTAACAGCAACGAAGCTTACTTGACAATCGCCGTGGATGAACCTGGGCCAACCGGAAACGCAATTCTGGCGTTGTTAAGTTCCTCATCGTTGACGATAGATTCGTTTGGTACAAGAAAAGCCAGTCTAGAAGAGATCTTTATCAAGGAGGTTGGAAAACATGCGGTTTAGTCTAAGTTTAGTCAAAGAATTCCGGGACGGCATCCGAAACTACCGATTCTTCATTATCGCTGCAGCCTTGCTTTTCTTTGGTCTATTCAACCCCGTGCTTCAGAAGTACGTTGTCCCCGAAATCATGCAATGGCAGTACCCGCTGATGGCTGATGATGCACGAGCAGCAATGCTGATCACCGCCCAAACCGAGATTATAATGGGATATTTGTCAGACGCAGCTACTATAGGAATGCTCGTCGTTCTCATGGCATTGACCGGTGTAATGGCTGGTGAGTTGAAGAACCGGACGCTCATCCTTCCTGTGGCCGCAGGCAAACGATACCACACACTAATATTGGCTAAGTTTGCCATTTACGGAACAGCATTGATGTTATCGGCCATCGTTGCTACCTTTGTCAATTATGCGATGTCTGGTTTGCTATTTGGATTTGAGTTAGCCACCCCGTTGTTAGCTGTTCGCTCCGGCAGTCTCTTCGGGCTCTATCTCCTATTTGCTTTCAGTCTCGTCCTCTTTCTGGGAACCATCATTAGGCATCCAACAGCGGCAGCTCTGACGGCTTTTCTCAGTGTGACACTCCTAACGTCCGGAGCAGAAGTAGCTGGTCTGCATCTTTGGACACCGATGGGGCTTCTTGACCTTGC
>SLOZ01000399.1 GCA_007132255.1 Limnochordia bacterium
CCCGATACCCAAGGCCCAGGGAACCAATGCGGACCAACGCAGCCCCTTGACAGCGAACACTACTTCGTCATAATAACCGAGAACCAAAGCCACAGTACCGCCACTGATTCCGGGCAGCAGATTCGCCACCCCGAACGGCAGTCCTCTGACGAACCAAAGCCAATGTTTTTTCATTGTAACCCTCCCAGACTATAGTGTACGCCGGGCCAGCGTTTTTGGCAATATGCCTAAGTTATACCCAGACAGAAGGGATTGCTCGGCAAAACTGCGAATACGTCAGTGGGAGGGTGAATTCCGTGAAAATCCTAGGCATTGTCCTTATGTTGTTGTTCGTTCTAGCAAGTTCATCGGTCTACGGATCGGAGGAGACTTTGGCTGAAGTCTTCTTTTATCCTGAGCAAAGTTTCCTACGAGTGAATGCGTCGTTTATGGTCAGCCTGGAGACATCAGCTCTCGAGCTCACCCTGTTTCCCGGAGCACAGGTGACCTCAATTTGGATTCCTGGGATGCAGAGCTATGCTGTGGATCGCCGGCCATCAGCCACGAGAATAACCGTGATGCTGCGGTCGCAGCCGCAAACTCCGCAGCCTTTGGAGATTTCCTATGAAGGAACGCTGTCTGCTGACGATCTGGCTAGTGGACGCCTTGGTGAGGAGTCGCTTTGGTTCCCACAGATACCCGATCACTATACTCTATCGACGGTTGTCCTGGAGTTCGCCCCAGACAGCACAGGCCAGCTCGTGGGTGATTGGGAGGCCGTGCTGGCTGATCCTGGTATCCGCCGGTTTCGCCGTCAAGTAACGGAAGAGTATCCGATTCTGGAGTTTACGGCAACCTTACGGGAGCCAGACGACCCTAAGGAGCCGCTCCATGGTCTTCCGGATCCGGGACCGTCGACACCCGACGATGTCGTTGAGGACGATGAGCCTGTAGAGCATGCCGAACCGTTAACACCAGCTGAACCCGATGAGCCGGCAGAACCTGTCACAGTCGTAGTTCCGCTGTCTGATCGCACGTCCTCGCTCCTGGAGCATTGGCAGCAGGACGCCGATCTACAGGAATGGCAGCATTATTTCGTGGAACGTCTGCAACAACCCACGGACCTGCGGCGAATCGCTGCAGCTTTGGATCGTATGCAAAGGCTTCCTAACGAATGGTATCTGCAGCGCATCGACGATGTAACCGCCGCTAGCTTTTTGCAGGCAGCGGGATCCGACGGTGACGTTGAGTGGCGGTTAACGTGGCGCTTTTTGGACGCAGCTTGGTACGTCACGGAAGTCGTGCTCACCCCGATGGAGCGTGCCTCATCCAACGTACTGTATGACAGTTTTGAGCTCTGGCTGGACCGCTTGATTCAGACGCCATGGACGCAGGAGTCACTGTGGTGGGATCGTTCGTTTGCTGACGAGAATGTACGGCAGTCCCTAGCTGTATTTATTGGTTCCATCGGCACCATCCAGGAGTGGCAGATTCAGGCAATCACCCATGGCGAGCATGGTCATGTGTCAGCGGAAGCTTTTGTTGCGGCGCTTGATCATCGCTTCTTGCTGCGACTGCATTTCCAACCAGTGAACCAGTATTGGCAGTTGCGGAGCTTTGTCATTCTGCCGCTCTAATGGTTCTTTCCAGTACATTGGTATCACGACGACTGCGTTGAAGACCCCACCCTTGCGGGCGGGGTCTTTTTTTGAGGTCGAAAACAGTAAGCGATCCAACCTCGTCCCACGGATCTAACCAATACGGAACGACTTATGGGTAAAGGCCGCGCAGTTCGATGGCGCGAGCTACTCGCCTCAGGGCGATCACATAGGCTGCCGTGCGCATGTCCAAGTTTTCGTCCTGCGCGTAGCTGTAAACCGCTTCAAAAGCCGTCGTCATACGCCGTTTCAGTTCGCGTTGGACTTGTTCTTCGGTCCACGACAGCGCTTGGATTCCCTGGACCCACTCGAAATAGGAAACAGTCACACCACCGGCATTGGCCAAAATGTCTGGAATGACAATGCAGCCCTTGTCGCGCAAAATAGCGTCAGCTTCTGGAGTCAAAGGACCGTTAGCACCCTCGGCTATGACCTTAGCTTTGACCTCGTCAGCGTTTCGCTTCGTAATCTGGTTTTCCAAAGCCGCCGGCACAAGAATGTCCACATCGAGAACCAACAGTTCCGCATTGGATATGTGTTCAGCGTCGGGATAGTCAACCACGGAACCCACCGATTGTACGGTTTCTGCTACAGCCCGAGTATTCAGGCCGTTCTTATTGTAAATACCGCCTTCCACGTCACTGACTGCCACGACTTTACAGCCCATGTCTTCGAGCATAATGGCGGCATTGGACCCAACGTTTCCATAACCCTGGACGGCCACGGTTGCTCCTTCCAAATTCATGTTGATTCTGGATGCCAAATCCGCGATGGTGAAGACGCATCCACGGCTGGTAGCATCGGCTCGTCCCACAGAACCACCCACTTCAATGGGTTTGCCGGTAACCACGGCCGGGATAGAGTAGCCCATTTCCACACTGTATGTGTCCATAATCCAGGCCATAACCTGAGGATTCGTGTTCACATCCGGTGCTGGAATATCCTCTTCCGGGCCAATGATCATACTGATCTCACTGGTAAAGCGACGCGTCATCCGTTCGATCTCGCCAATGGACAATTTCCTGGGATCCACGACCACTCCACCCTTGGCTCCGCCATAGGGAATATCCACGACGGCACACTTCCAGGTCATCCACATGGCCAAAGCAATCACTTCATCCATGGTCACTTCCGGGTGAAAACGGATTCCACCTTTGGCAGGTCCCCGAGCCACATTGTGCTGAACCCTATAGCCATCAAAGACCTGTACAGTGCCATCATCCATGCGTACCGGGACAGCTACGGACAATACTCGCTTTGGTTTACTCAAAAGATTCCTCGTGGATTGATCCAAATGGATAAGGTCGGCTGCTTCATTCATCTGCTGCAGAGCGACATCCAAAGCTGTTTCGCTGTGGTTGCCATTGCTTGAAATCATCGAATCCCCTCCCGTTTCGTTTTGCCAAGATTACGGTACAGTACTTAATTCGACAAAAACAAGCGATTCCTTTTTAATTTATTAACAAACCTGAAGCCCTGCCTCGGTTATCGATCATCTGTCGGCGCGCCCTAATCCTTCTAGCTGGGCCTTCTTTTTCCGAGACAACTTTTTCAGTGCAACCTCACGCGCTAGGGCTTCGCTTTTCGTAATATATTCCTCAAAATATACTAATTCCACCGGAAGCCGGCTGCGTGTGTACTTAGACGCCTCACCACGGTTATGCTGGCCAACGCGCCGCTCCAAATCCGTAGTGTAGCCGCAGTAGTAGGTCGTGTCCGCACAGCGGACTATGTACGTAAAATGCTGCTGGGACATCGTTTACGCCTCCAAGCTACGATATAGTAGGCTCCGGGTCACGCCGAAAGACGTCCCGAACTCCGCTGTTTTTCCGATTTCGTCTGCCGCCAAAATCGAAAAAGCTCCGTTCCCCGATACACCACATAACTCGCGACCACAGCCAGGACAAAACGCGGAAATACTAAGATCCAGAGCGGCACACCCAGGACAGCAAACAAGAGGGTGTCCTCAATAAGGGCATGACAAATAGCCATAAATGTCCCGCTGATGCGGATTTCCTGCTGGCTTAGCCGTCCTTCGCGAATATTTGCCAAAATCACACCCGAGCCGAACGTCAATCCAAAGACCGTGGCTACCACCACGGGAAATGCGCCTTCTTGAGAAAGGCCAATTTTCCTAAATGGTGGCGCGATAATCCCGTTAGCTTTGTCCAGCCAAGCATTGGCTTTAAAGATCTCCAAAACAACCATCAATGGAATCACAATCCGGGCCAGTGTCCATACTCCCTGCAAGCCGTTGATCAAGCCCTGCCACAGCGCTTCGATCATCCGATGATCCCCCCAAGCACCACACCGACAAAGAGCGACAAGCCCAAACGCAGCGGAAGAATATAAGAGACTGGACAGCCCGCCTTTTTGCTTACGGCTAACTCGATAATCAACGTATGACAAATTCCAAGCATGACAGCGAGGATGATCATCGCCTCCATCGGCAGATCCATGGCCGTCATACTACCGATAGCTGCATACAAGTTGATGAAATAGCCGCTAAACAGTACCAAGGCAGCTTCGCCCGGTAAACCCAACCAACCCATGAAGGGAGCGAACCAACCAGCTAACACATCGAGAGCACCGCTGGCTTCCAGAACTTTTATCACCATGGCGGTGGGCACGATCACCTTGGCCAACTCAAGTGTGGTCAACAAGCCTTTGTTGAGGCCCTTTTTGACAATGGGCAGTGTAAGTGTCATCGCTGAATCTTCCTCTCCTGAAGAAGCCGTTTCATGTCTGCCGGTATCAAAGCGTGTAAATGGATCATCTCTCCGGTGCGCGGATGCGTGAAATCCATGGCATAGGCATGCAAAGCCTGCCTAGGGAACCAGTCCGTAGGACCACCATACATCTCGTCACCCACGAGTGGGTGCCCCAACCAGGCCATGTGGACACGGATCTGGTGCGTTCGCCCGGTCTCCAAAGCAAGCTGCACCAGTGAACATCCTTGATATTGCTGAACTAAGCGGTAATGAGTAATGGCGGCTTTGCCATCGGATACCACAGCTCGGCGCAGTGAATGTCCGCTGCCACCTAACCGGCGCCCGATTGGTTCCGAAATCGTCCCACTCACCGTACCCAAATTCCCTGCTACCACCGCGAGATAGTGCCGCTGCAGCGTTCTATCCTGAAATTGCAGAGATAAGCGTTGGTAGGCGTAGGGTTCTTTGGCAATGATCAACAGCCCCGATGTCTCGCGGTCAAGACGATGCATCAGCCGCACCCGTCGTTCGTAGCCTCGAGCCTCCCAAAGCGCTGCAATACCATTAGCCAGCGTTCCGTTCGGGTACGTTCGGGTGGGGTGAACAGCCATGCCCACAGGTTTGTTGACCACCAAAACATGGGCATCCTCATAGACAATATCCAAAGGGATGGCTTCCGGTTGCACTGCACTCTGGCTGTCCGCAAAGGTGATCGCCAGTTCATCGCCACTACGACCCCGCTGCGTGATGTACGCCGGCTGGCCATTCAGGTATACGCCACCGCCGGATTTCATGCGCCGTAGTAGACCCCGACTTAATCGTAAGCGTCCATAGATGATCTCTCGAAGCATGCGCCCGTCTTCCTCTGGCTTCACATGCGTTACTAAACCGTTGTCCTCAACCAAAGTCATTTCATCCTTCCACACCAAATCCCCTAAGCACACCAAGATGTCTTCAATCTTCATCCATTGTACCACACTCCTGCTGCAGCAAACATCAAAAAAGCTCCCGGGAATCCGGAAGCTTGGTACGGTACCAATTGGATGGGCATGACCTTCGGTTCAGCGATCCGTGTTTCCCTAAACCCACATGAGACTGCGTACGAGACCGTGATGCGTCGTCGCGTTCGGGTTCATTCTTCATAGATCATCTTGACCGTCATTCCACCGTCCACGGTCAAGTTAGCTCCCGTGATAAATCCCGCCTGCTTCGAAGCCAAAAACAGACAAGCCTCGGCAATATCGTCCGGTCGCCCCACACGGCCCACTGGGTGCTGTCGGTGATCCACGTCGCGCAGGTCTGCAGCGTCACTGGTATGGATCCAGCCCGGGCTTATCGAGTTCACGCGAATCCCCCGGGGTCCGAGGCTCACCGCCATGCTGTGGGTGAGGGATCGCAGACCGCCTTTGGACGCCGAGTAAGCGAACGTACCAGGTTCTGACATGACAGCTCGCGTCGAAGCTATGTTCACAATACTGGCTGGAGCACCCTTTTCAAGAAGAGGCAGAAGCTGTTTACTGACGAGAAAGGCGCCGCGCAGATTGGTATTCATCACCGTATCCCATTGATCCATGGTGAAACTGTCCATGGACGCCGAGATGCCAAAGCCGGCATTATTGATGAGTCCGTGGAGGACACCGAATTCCTCAGCAAGCCAGGCTGCTAAGTCTCTCACCTGCCGTTCACAGGCAATATCCACAACGCGCCCGTGTACCGGTCCCAATAAAGCTAATTGGCGTCCCGCCTCCAAGGCAGCTCCTTGGTCGCGCTCAGCGATTACCACGGTGGCGCCGGCCCTTAAAAATCCTGCTGCAACAGCTCGCCCAATGCCGCGCCCACCGCCCGTCACGACGATCGTTCTATCGGCAAACCCTTGATTCATGGTACTTACCACCTTTCATGGATTAGAATGTCCCCACCATCCAAGTGCCCGACGCAGATGCCCTCGTCATGCAGCCAACCAACGGTGGGCACTGGCGAAGGACCTTTGGGCAGAGCAGGACTTCCAGGATTCACCAGCCAAACACCATCTTTGTACATGATGCCGGGGATATGCGTATGTCCGGTGACAACGACGCTGGCTTTCATACGCTTGCTTAGCGAAACGAGGCTGGTTGAGTCATGGCCATGACCATGGACAATCAAGATCGGCCCCAAAGAACAATGATACACGGCAAATGGAGCTTGCAGAGGCCAGTTGAGCACCATTTGGTCTACTTCGCTGTCGCAGTTCCCCTGAGCGATAAGAACTGGAGCCGCTGATTGGTTCATCACTTCCGCCAACTCACCTGCAGCATAGCCTTCGGGGAGCGGATTGCGAGGCCCATGGTACAAGACATCACCGGCATGTAAAATCATTTCACTCCCCGACAGAGGTCCTCGTATCGCTGCTTCCCAGGCACTACAGCTACCGTGGGTATCACTGATCAAACCAATCTTCATGAGCGCGTCCCCTCCAACGCAGGCTTCCAAGCAACCCGCCGGATTCCAGC
>SLOZ01000081.1 GCA_007132255.1 Limnochordia bacterium
ATTTGGACCGCGCCCGCAGGACTTTCTTGCCTGCAACGCACCAATCAAGCCACTGTTTGATCTCGGTGTCGAAATTCAGGAGAACTCGGAATTAGATTTGTTTGCCGCGTTTAATGCCCATGCGGAGGATCCACGTATTCCGGAAGTGGTCAAGTCGATGGAAGCAGAGTTAGGTGAAGGCAGTGGCTACCCTGGGATCCTGCCAAAACTTGCGCAGTATGAACTGACCCTTTTGGATTGGGCTGACGAGAATCGCGGCGCCAGTGACTTCGTTGTCTTTGCCAACAAATGCTGGCCAGCCTTCCAAACCCAGTTCGGTTTTGTACCTTGCTATGTCAATTCGCGTTTGGCGGCCCAAGGCATTCCTGTTTCTTGTGAAGTAGACATTTACGGAGCTCTGAGTGAATACATCATTACGTGTGCTACGGATATCCCGGCAACGATCTTGGACATCAACAATTCCGTACCCCGTGACATGTATGAGAAGCACTCGGAGGAGTTTAATGGTTATACGCTCGAAGACCTTTTCATGGGTTTTCACTGCGGCAATACCCCCAAGTGCCACTTAAAGAACGCCGCAATGAAGTACCAACTGATCATGCACCGACTCCTAGAACCCAATGAAGAACCGAACTTGACCAGAGGAACGCTAGAAGGCACGATTAAGCCAGGTAATATCACCTTGTTTCGGCTTCAAGGAACAGCGGATTGTCAGTTGAAAAGCTATATCAGCCAAGGTGAGGTTATTGACGTGGATCCCCAATCCTTCGGCGGTATTGGTGTTTTCGCCATTCCCGAGATGGCGCGTTTTTATCGCCACGTTTTGATTGCCAAACGCTATCCGCACCATGCAGGCGTGGCTTTCGCCCATGCTGGGAAGATTTTGTTTGCAGCGATGAAGATGCTTGGTGTCGAAGATGTCGGCTTTAACCAACCCAAGCACATGCTGTACCCTGGGGAGAATCCATTCGCTTAACGACGGCGTGGTTCAACTAGCCAGCGACCCAAGGCTTGTTTTGCTGACAGTGTGAACGGTTAACCATATTGTTGGGTAGACGGTAAGATCCGTGGTGGATTCGTCAAATGCCGATGCGGGTAGGGATTGCCGCGAGACCTGGTGGATGCTTTGTAAGAAACCAAAATAACCACCGTCCAGGTTTGGCTGAATCGATCATTGATATACCCTAGGTAAACGCCACGGAGCTTGTGCTTTTGTTTTCACTTGTGTGAGAGCAAATTAGCGCAAGCTCCTTGCCATTTTGACTCCACACGGGCTTATAGGAGCGATAACATTCTCGCTAGCTAATCCTACATGAACAGAAGAAGGTCTTTCCATTGGAAGTTTGAAGGACTAGGTGCTTGGTGTATAATGAGGGCAAACAGGGGTAACCTTCTCGTCGACCACGGGTGCTTTGTAGGGATTGATGCAACCGAGATCGAAGGCTGACGTCGGGCGGTTGAGATAGTCTGTACGTCATCCTGGGTTGGTTAACGAACAGTCTATGACCGTACTAGTTGGAGCGAAAAAGGAGGAGAAGTTCGATGCAGAAGCAGTTGCTGAAGACAATCTTTCGAAGGGTTGAAGAAGGGGGCTTTACCGTCCGTTTTTGGGACGGTGAGGAGACTAAATATGGCAGCGGTCCATCAGAGGTCACCTTGGTTTTCAACGAAGCTCTGCCGACGTCGTTTCCTGTGGATGATTTAATGCTGGGGTTCGGCGAGGCCTATATGGATGGAGTCATTGACATCGAAGGAGAGCTTGAAGATGTATTCTCGTTGTTCGTACGCAATGAAGAAAGAATGGATGGCAGCGGTCTTACCAATGCTATGACCAAGATCATCCGAACGGTTCAGTCTGGTGCAGCTTTCAAGGAGCGCCAGAAGGATAACATTCAGCACCATTATGATCTGGGCAATGATTTCTTCTCTTTGTGGCTTGACGAGACTTTGAGTTACTCCTGCGCGTACTTCCGACATGATGAGGACACGTTGTATCAAGCGCAGCTGAACAAGATCGACCATATCCTCAAAAAAATGCAACTTCGACCCGGTCAAAGGCTCCTTGATATTGGGACGGGTTGGGGATGGCTCTTGATTCGCGCTGCCCAGCAGTATGGTGTCCAAGCTGTGGGAATTACGTTGAGCGAAGAACAGTATCAAGGAGCTACACAGACAGTGCGAGAGTTAGGTCTGGAAGACAGTGTTGAAATCAGGCTTCAGGATTACCTGGACTTAAAACCAACCGAGCTCTTTGACCGTGTGGTTAGTGTAGGTATGTTCGAACACGTCGGTCGGAGCAACCTGCCGGTGTATATGGAGAAAGTACGTGATCTGTTGAAACCAGGCGGTCTGTCCATGCTTCATTCCATCATGGGATTGACGGAATCAGACGTGAACTCTTGGATCGAGAAGTACATCTTCCCGGGAGGCTATATCCCTTCACTGCGGGAAACCATAGGCCTATTCCCGGATTATGATTTCCATCTCATTCACGGGGAAAGTCTGCGCCGACACTATGCCAAAACGTTAGATCACTGGTATGAAAATTTTTCCAAACACATGGATACAGTTGAGGAGAAGTATGGGCGCCGGTTTGTGCGCATGTGGGAGCTGTACCTGTTGAGCTGCGCTGCGTCCTTTCGAACCACGGGGTTGGACATCTACCAATTGTTATTTTCTAAAGGATTGAACAACGACTTAGAAATGACCATGGATCACGTCTACAACCTATAGGCAGAACTGTATGGACTGGTTTGTCCCAAAACGGTGGTCTTCTGTGGCTTGCGACCGTGCTTAATCATTCGCTTAACGAACATCAGCTTAACGGCGAATTTTTTCCCTGAGATACGCTGGCTTCAGCGGTAGGCTCTTGAACAATGAACTGAAAGTGGGACGATGAGTGGGACCAGGACCTTTGCGTCGGGATTCACTCATCGTTCTTTATTGAAGCGGATCATCTTTGCGCCAATAACCGGTTGGAGTTCCGATGTTGCCGGTGCTTGGTGGTACCTCCGAGTGCATTAACGAGCTTAGGCACCATTCGTGGAGAAACGGTGAATGAAAGAAAAAGGGTAGAGATACAGGAGGAGTATCGCTTGCAGAGGCCGAAACATTGGCATGGGTTACAAGGCATCAAACCTTAACGAGAAACGGAGCATCAAAACATGGGAAATGAACAACAGACGACATCCGTAACCGAAGCCCAATCTCAAGCCCTGCACGCTGTCGTGCGGCAGCTTATGGGTACTAAAGGAGTTCACCACGCTCTCGTTGCAGTGGAAAGTCGCGATCGTCGGTTTCGCTGGACAGGTGCCGAAGGCATTGCCCGGCCGGATGGGACACCAATGAAAGCGACGACGCCGTTTTGGATTGCCAGTATCACAAAGATGTACATAGCGGCAGCAATTCTCATACTGCACGAACGCCAGCAGCTGGCCATTGATGATCCCATTGTATCGTATTTTTCGAGGGAACTGCTGGACGGTGTCCATGTTGTTGATGGCGTCGATTACGGCAAAACCTTGACGATTCGCCACCTCTTGAGGCACGCATCTGGTATTCCGGACTACCTTGAGCTGAGGGTAAAAGGGGAAGAACCATTGTTCGAGCGGGTACTCGCAGGAGATGATAGGGCTTGGAGCTTGACGGATATCTTGGAGATAGTCCGGCGAGCCAACGCACCGCTTTTTGCCCCCCAACCGCTGGAAGCCAAGACATACCGTGTTAGGTACTCGGACACAAATTTTCAACTGCTGATCGGGATTATCGAGAAAGTGACCGGTCAACCGATTGCTGAGGCGTTTCGGACCCTATTGTTCGAACCTCTGCATCTACGTCAGACTTCACACCCCGGCACTGAACCCTTAAACCCAGTAGGGCCTGTCGCGGCGGTTTGGGCCGAGGATAAACCGTTCGTCAACAAACCCCAGGCAATGCAGTCCTTTGGTGATCTCAACAGCACAGCGTCCGATCTTATCGAGTTTATGCGCGCCCTAATCGACGGACGCGTGTTCAGCAAACCTACGACTTTCGAGTTAATGCGGGATCACTGGAATACATTCGGGTTTGCTCTGAGCCCTATCGCTCCCGGGTGGCCCATCCAATATGGGGTCGGAATGATGCGCTTCCAGATGCCGCGGCTCTTCACGCCATTCCGGCCGCTGCCAGAGGTCATCGGGCATACGGGTGCTGTGGGCTCATGGCTGTTCTACTGTCCTTCGCTGGAGATGATTCTCGCGGGCACCGTCAGCCAAGTCACGGCAGGGGCCGTACCGTTCAAAGCTGTGCCAAAATTGCTGCGGATTTTGGAGAAAAGTAGTCGATGATTGCCGGACCATTGCAGCTTGGTTCGGTTCTTCGCAGTGTGCAGTTCCCTGAACGACGTGCATGTTGGAAGGAGCGCCCTCATGAAACAGAAGTGCCAGATTCCGGAGAAACAGCTTCTGGAACAGTTAAATGAATCCTATGCTTTAGAAGGCGTGGAACTGCGGTTTGTTCCTATAGGTGACTCAGCGTACTCCTATGTAGTGACCAGAAAGGGTGGCGAACGCTGTTTCTTGAAGATCTACGACACTTCCACAAGGCGAGGACGAGCCATGGTCGAGCGTTCCGACTTCTTCCTGCTCGCCACACGCCAGCTGCATGAGCAGGATTTGTTTACAGACTTAGCCTATCCCTGGAAGACGACGGACGGGCTGCTGGCTGCACAACACGGTGCCTACCGACACATGGTATTTAACTTCATCGAGGGTACGAGTTTAGCTGATGCCCATCCTTTCTCGCCGGATTTGGAGGCCCATGTCGGACGCCAGCTAGGGTGGCTTCACCGACGAGGCAGCCGGATTGAAATCGCCCATCCGGTAGTGGAAACCTTCGACATATCCTTCACAAAGGCGCTGCACAACAACCTTGAACGCTTGGCGACCTGCCCCGTTGAAGACGAAATCACTCGCCAGTTGCGAGACACACTACTACCACTGCGGGCTGGCATCGATACGATGATGGCACGGCTCCGAACACTGCGACAGGCTGCGGTTGCCGATCTTCGAGCGCCAGTGCTTTGCCATGGTGACGTGTGGGGCGGCAACCTAATCCTTCATCCTCAGGGTGGCTTGTTCTTTGTGGATTGGGAAGCTGCTGCATTCGCACCAGCCGAGTGCGATTTGCTGAATTTTTTGGGGGAAGGCGCCTCCAACTTCTTGGCGAACTATGAGAGTACGTTAGGAAAGCCCGCATTGTTGAACGTTGACGTGTATGGGTTTTTCCAGTATCGCCGGCACCTAAGAAATCTTCATGCATGGCTCTGGAGCCTGTTGTGCGAAACGAGTTCTCCGGAACAGCGCGCCAATGATCTCGACATGATCGTCAATCACTGCATTGATCGTTGGCAGGATATCGAGCCGAGCCTGCATCGCTTAGCAGGGCTTATAAGAAAACGATGAGACTGGGTTCGGACGCTGATACGAGAAAACCTGCCAATCGCACACGCGCTCAGCACTAGCAGTTTCGAACGCCTCTGGTACTGTTAGACGAAGCGTTGCAGCGCGCAAAACCGAGAGGAGAACACTAATGGATACCTTGGCGAAGATCTTGTTAGCGCTTGTTGCCCTCGTTGTCATCATTGCTATTACCCTCTATGTGAACCATCGGTTGCGTACGGCGTGGGAACTCGACAACGTACGTGCGCCAGGTCAACTCGTCGCAGTAAACGGTCATCGCCTGCATGTGTATACTGACGGTACCGGAAACGATACTTTGGTCTTCATAGCCGGCTCCGGAACCAGTGGACCAACATTGGACTTCAAACCCCTCTGGGCGCGCCTTATGGACACATTCCGGGTTGCCGTGGTAGAACGAGCGGGTTACGGTTTCAGTGAGCGCGCCAAAGATCTGCCCCGGGATATCGACAGCATTTTGCTGGATACGCGTCGAGCGTTGGAGTTGGCTGGTGAAGCGCCCCCTTATGTCCTAGTGTCTCACTCGATGGGTGCCGTTGAAGCTATCCACTGGGCCCACACATATCCCGATGAAGTGAAGGCTATCGTGGGGTTAGACCCGGCGGTTCCAGTTACCTACGAGACGATGGCTATGCCACCGGTGTTTGCACTACGAGCTCTGTCCGCTCTGGCATCCTTGGGCTTAACCCGTATCCTACCTCTCGAGCGTGATTTTCTGGAAAAACAGCAGGATATATTGACGATGCAAGATAGAGATGCGTATCGTGCCGCCTTGCATCGCAGTACGCTGACACCAAACATGGTGGATGAAATCGCGGCGGCAGCTGGCAATGCCACCATGGTTGCAGAACAAGGAGCGCTTACGGGTGTACCCATCTTATTGTTTATTTCCACTGGCGAAGGTGTTGGCGTTGAGAACTGGCGAAGCATACTGCTGAGATATGCCCAGGATCTAGACAATGCAGAGTACGAGTTGCTGGACGTCGGACACTATATGCATCACTACGAACCTGCGTTGATCGCCGGACGGATCCGAAGATTTCTGGAGCCGCTGCAGCAGCTCGAAGAGGTCCGGTCAGCGTCTGGGAGTGAGGAGCGCTAGATGATCGGAGACGACGGCCGATTCATGACAAAAAAGGCCAAAACCAGACGGCACGACTCCGGTCGTTGGTTTGGCCTTCGGCTTAGTATTCGGGTTGATGTTCGACATTCTAGCGGTGGGAGTATGTCTAGACATTGCGATTAGCACCGGGTTTGGGGTGGCCGATACGAACCACAAGCATTGGTGAAGGTCCGGAAGCTCCATTGCACAGGCGCAGTTCAACGCTCAAAGTTAGGAGTTTAGCTCGGGGAAACGCCTCCTGCGAGGCGTTTCGCACTCA
>SLOZ01000046.1 GCA_007132255.1 Limnochordia bacterium
ACAAGGAAACTCGGGTTGGCAATACGACAAGAAAGGAATAGCGGGCTAACGCCCGCCGCCGCTTTCCTCCCCATACCTCAAGGCAGGGGCATCTCGCGGCGTTTGGTGATGGAGACCCGCGACTCAAAGAGCTGATTTGAGCGCTTTGCGTTAGGGTTCAAGCAGCGCTGGTCGAACTGGATGCCCGGCCGACCATGTGCATTGGTTGGTTGCGATTGACCCTCAATAGGGTATCAATAGGGTATTCATCGACTCATAAAAGAAAATGCGGAGTATCTTCAAGGATCGCTCGTTCGGAATTTAAACCGTTAACGACTAGACTGCCGACTCTTTGGACTACCCGTTGTTTTGTTTCAACCGGGGCACGTCTGCATTTTGGTAAATAAGCAGTAGGGTTGACCTTCCGTATATCGAAAACCAGAAACATGTTTAGAGGGAAGTGCAGGGCAATAAAGACGTAACGGCATCATTGGTGCCGGATTCGCGATCGGGCCGATCCGGTTTGGACCAAAGACAGCGAGGCCTTGTTTGAGATGGTGCAGCAGTGATTGGACGTGAGTGCCCTAATGTGTGATAATGATCATACAGCTGTTGGTGTCATCCAGACCTGCCAACGGGTGGGCATTGTTGTGCCCCATGAACTGTCTGTGGTCGGTTTGATGATGGTTCAAAGGCTCCACGCTCGGTCCCAAGTGTCACGACAGTTCAGGTTCACCGAGAAACCATGGGGCAGGGGGTTCGAAGCGGCTTTTGGAGCCAGAATTTGCTGAGGGTGCTTCGGTCAGCATAACGGTACACAAGCAGCTGGTAGTTCGTGAGAACATCGGACTTGGTGTTCAGCCAGAAGGCCGGGAGCCGGAGGAAGCAGGTCCCTGGGAATTTCACGACAGTGGGATTGCGGAGGCATTTCGGCGCCACGGGAACGGGTCGAAAACTTAGTTAGGAAGGTGATCGAATGAGAGTTGCAGCAGTTGTCTTGGTGATTGCGTTAGTATTGGCAGTAACCAATCCCGGTGTGGATCAGTTCGTAGATTGGGCTGTCCAAGAGCTCCGGGCAGAACATGAAGCGGTGGATCTTCTCGAAGCTTTGGGGGAAGCAGTGGCCCGTCCTGTTCTGCGCAATACCACGGAGCGTTCAAGTTATGGTGTGTTGAGTGTCTTCACTGTACATGGTGTGGGCCAAGAGAAGAACTACATTGGGATCGCTGGTCAGTTTTTCCCACTGGATGGCCGCGAATTGGATATAGACGGACTTGAGCAATAGGTGTAAAGCTCTTTCGGAGAAGGTGATTTGGTGCGATACTTGGCGATCTTACTGGCAGTGGCGTTGTTGTTGGCTGTGACGAATCCTGGTACAACAGATTTCATCGACTGGGCTGTTCCGCAGATTATGGAAGCCAACTTCCGTTTGGAGATCGAGCGAGCTTTGGGTTCTGTGGTAGCCAAGCCCATTCTAAATGGGATAACGACGCGCCGCGACTATGCGTTGTTCTCTGTATTCACGGTTCGCAGCGGTGAGCAGGAAACGCAGTTCTTGGGGATCTTGAAGCAGTTTGTTCCGCTCGACGACGAAGAGGTCAACCTGCGGAACCTCATGCCGTAGAAGGAAGAGTGTGGCGATGCTGCAGTCGTGTTTGAAGTAACCAACCGTCGATTCCGAATGGGATCGGGGGTTGGTTTTTTGTTGGGATGTTAGTTCATGGTTGCGGTGTTGGGCTGCGGCATCACTGGAAAGCGTTGTGGAACCATCGCAGTGGCAGCGTTGTTTCGGCTTCGATGGCCGTAGGCCTTCGGATTTAACGATCGGCTGCTGCCAACAAACGATTGCATCTAGTCAGTTTCCGTAAATTTTTTTTATTAGTTGTTTCAAAAGAGGAAGGAATTAATACACATTGTGCGAAGTACATTAGTAAAGAATCCCAAGTGGATTCGGCAATGTCGGATAAGGGGAGGCGCTGTATGGAAGTTCGGCACTACGAATCAGGCGATGAACAGATTCTGGTTAATCTCTGGAATGACAGCGTGCAGGAAGACTTAATGACACTCCAACGGTTTCGTGATTTGGTTCTCTTGGATGCGAACTTTGACCCAGACGGACTCAAACTTGCTTGGGAAGGTGGACAGTTGGTCGGTTGTTCCTATGCCGTGCGCAGGAAACTTCCGATGCACGGTACCGAACTCGAACCTGAGCATGGTTGGATACCGTTCTTCTTTGTCCATCCTTCGGCCCGGCGGAAGGGTGTAGGAACGGAGCTGCTGGAACAGTCGAGTGAGTTTTTGCGTCAATTAGGACGGAAGAAGGTCTTTTTCGCTTCCTATGCGCCGAACTATATTGTTCCGGGGATCGACAAAGAAGCGTATCCTTCAGGGGCGGCCCTTTTGGAACGGCTCGGATTTCAGCGGCAGTACACAGCAGCCGCCATGGATTTATCTTTGGTGGGGTTCACAATGCCTCCAGAGATTGCGGAGTTGATCGAACAGCGCGAACAAGAAGGGTATTGTTTTCGTCCAGTGAAGCTGGGCGATCTATACAAGACCATTCAGCTGGCTAATGATGAATTTAACCCCGATTGGGGCAGGGCAATTCGCGAAGGTGTGCTCAGAAATCTGCCGATGGAGCAGATCATGATTGTGGAACGAGCCGACGAGATTCGCGGGTTTGTCATGTATGGTGGATACGAAGGCATCCCAGAGCGATTTGGTCCCTTTGGTGTTCATTCGGAAGAAAGGGGGAAAAAGCTAGGGAAAATCCTACTTTACCAGTGCTTAGCGGCTATGAAAGCTAAGGGACTGCACTCTGCTTGGTTTTTGTGGACTGGTGAGACATCACCCGCAGGGCATTTGTACCGACAGGCGGGTTTTGAGGTAACGCGACGATTTGACGTGATGTTCAAAGAACTTTGAAGAGCAGATCAAAGGAGGAAACACCAATGTTGAGAAAGTCAATTGGCATCGTGTTTGTTTTGATTCTCTTGTTAGCGGCCAGCGCTGCTGCTCAACCAGTTGAACTGACGCTCTTGACACATTACTCCACCCATCAAGAAGACGCATTGATGGAATGGGTAAGCCTATGGAACGAGAACAACCCGGATATCCAAGTCGTTCACCAGAATGTGGATTTTGACCAACTTTTGCCCACCATCATGGCACAGCAGACGGCTGGCCGCGGGGCAGATATTGTTCACGCTTACGCCCTCTGGGGCGGTCAAATGACCCGCAGCAACGTGTTGGCGACACCCCCAGCTCACTTGGTGGCTGATATTCGAGGCAACTTTGCCGCCACAGCGGTGCAAGCCGTGACATTCGACGATGTCGTATATGGCTATCCAACGGAAGTTCAAACCTATGCGCTCTTCTATAACAAAGCGATCCTTGGAGCAGCCGGCTATGAAAATCCACCGGAAACATGGGAAGAACTGGAAGAGATAGCCGCAGCCACCACCGTCTATGATGGCAATACCTTGGTAACACAGGGTTTCGGTTTGATGACGGGATGGGATTCGGCGGTAGTACATCCTTTCTTGTCACTAGCCTATGCCAGCGGCGCTCAGCTCCTTGACGAAACCAACAGCGAAGTCCTGATCAACTCGGAAGCAGGGGTCCGCGCCCTGCAGTTCCAAAAGGATCTCGTTGATGCGGGATTGGTCGACACCAGTATCAACGTTCTCGGCGCCTTTCCATCGGAACAGTTGGCCATGACGATCAACGCTGGATGGTGGAACGGATCCCTGCGTAACGGTATGGCTGAACGTTACGAAAACGTAGGTGTAGCGCCCATCCCATCGCCAGATGGCGAACGGCGCGGTTCAGTCTCCTATTCTTGGTTCTTCGGAGTGAACAACCGTTCGCAAAATCAGGAGGCTGCTTGGCAGTTCCTAGAGTGGATGAACAGTTATGCATCCGAAAATGGTGCAACACCGATGGGTAATTTCATGAGCGGTTTGGGCATCATCCCGGCTCGTGATTCTGATTTGGCAGCCTTAGCCGATGACCTGGCCCATCCGAACAATCAGCCGTTCATTAATGCACTGGAGTATGCGGTTCCTGAACCTGCGATTTTTGCAGGCCAGAGGATTAAGACCATCCTCCAACGGGAGATCGAATCCGTCTGGGCTGGCCAAGTTTCGCCAGAGGCTGCCCTAGCAAGGGCTGAACAGCAGATCATGCGGGAACTCAGCCGCTAACGGTCCGACTAGCGGGGGAGACAACTGTCTCCCCCGTGCCTTTTATGCCGGTTTCATGGGGGAGGGTGGTTTTTTGAAGCGAAGAACGCAGCAGACGCTCTTGGGTTATACGTTTATGCTTCCAATTTTCTTGTTTTACTCGGTGTTCTTAATCATCCCATTGGGCTTCTCTTTGATCTTAAGTTTCAGTGAGTGGGGCGGCTTTGATCTATCACTGATCCGCTTTGTGGGATGGCGAAACTATGAAGATCTCTTTTCACCATGGTCAGACTTTCTTAATCCGATTTTATGGAATACCTTCTATTACGCTTTTGGAACGGTCTTTCTGTCATTTATTGCTGCTCTGACGGTGGCCTATTTGGTGACCAAGCTCCGCTTTCAAGCTTTTTGGCGAACCATGTATTTTCTGCCCACGGTCACGACGGTCGTAGCCATTGGTAATGTGTGGGCTTACCTATATCACCCCCATGGGGGCATGATCAACGGTCTGTTGAATGCGTTGGGGATGCCAACCATTCGCTTTCTCGCCAACCCGGACACGGCCTTGCCGGCCATTGTAGTGGTTGGCGCTTGGGCTGGAATCGGAGCCGCTGTACTAATCTTGACGGCTGGGGTCAAGGCGATCCCCGAAACGTACTATGAAGCTGCGATGATCGAAGGCGCATCAGAGTGGCGCCTTTTCTTCAATATTACGCTTCCGCTGTTGAAACCATCCATACTTTTTGTTTTGATCACCGGCCTCATTGGTGGCCTGCAGTCGTTTACATTGATCATGGTCATGACCGGTGATGGCGGACCTGGCAATGCTACCAATGTGGCAGCCTTAGAAATGTACAACCAAGCCTTTCGATTCGGAAACTGGGGCTTAGCCAGTTCCATGGCCTATACGCTCTTCATTGTTGTGTTCATTATTACAGCGATTCAGCTTCTGGTATTCCGAAGGGGAGGGGTGGAGAGTTACTAATGAAACAGAAGACACCGTGGTTAGCGTATGCTATCATCGCCATTGGGGTTATCACAATGGTGTTTCCCTTCCTGGACATGGTATTCACCGCCTTCAAAGGTCCAGCGGAGCTTATGAGTGTGCGCTACAGACTGTTTCCTGATGAATTTCGGTTCAGTAATTTCCAACAAGCTGTGCGTTCATTGAACATGGGCTTGTTGTTCATGAACAGTATGATCGTCAGTTTCAGTGTGACTGGCTTAGTATTGCTGACGAGCACGCTAGGCGGCTATGCACTAACCAAGCTGGAGTTTCCCGGAAGAGATGTCATCTTCCGTTTCATCTTGGCCACGATGATGTTCCCGGCTTTTCTCTTTCTGATCCCCAACTTCTATATCATGGTCAATTTCCCATTTGTCAACATTGACGGTGGCTTGGCCGCAACGCGGTGGGCATTGATCCTACCGTTCTCCGTAAGCGGGTTTGGAGTATTCCTAATGCGACAGTTCATTATGGGAATCCCCAATGCCCTTTTGGATGCAGCGAGAATCGACGGGGCGTCGGAATTCCGGATATTTGGGCAGATTGTGGTGCCGATGACACTGCCAGCCTTGGCTACCTTAGCTATCTTTACGTTTATTGGACAGTGGAACGAGTTTATCTGGTCGCTGCTCATTTATACCGTTAACAACCGGCTGGCTACACTTCCGGTGGGTATTCAAATGTTGCAGTCGCATTTGGATCCGACACTCACACAGGCATTGGTCAGCGCAGGTTTGACGATCAGTGTCGTTCCGGTCTTTGTTGTCTTTGTGTTTTTGCAGAAATACTATGTTAGGGGCCTGGCTTTATCGGGGCTTAAGGAATAATCTTCGGAGGTGCAGACAATGACACAGAACAAAACAGAACACATTCTGGCCATTGGGGCTCATGCCGGTGATATGGATCTGACGGCTGGAGCCGTCATGGCCAAGTATATCCAGGCAGGTCACAAGGGGACGTTTCTCCATTTGACCCCAGGCGAAAAAGGGCATCCAAAACTTACTCCAGAACAGTATGCTGTCCAGAAGTGTGAAGAAGCCGAGACATTTGCTGCCAAGATCGGAGCCGACGTACGCTTTCTTGATTACAAGGACGCGGAGCTGCCGGTGAACGATGATGTGAAGTACGAGGTGGCTGATGTGATCCGCGAGCTCAAGCCAACCGTGATCATCAGCCATTGGCCTGGGAGCATCCACAAGGATCATACGGCGTCGCATCATATTGTTGAAGATGCTCGGTTCTACGCGGCTCTGAAAACCATCCAGCGGGAACTTCCGGCCCATTTTGGGGGCCCTTTGTATTATGCGGACAACTGGGAAGACCCGTATGACTTCAACCCGGAGGTCTTCATTGAGATCCCGGAAGATATCTATGAACTGTGGGCAGACGCCATGGCTGTGTACGCCTATGCACGCAGTGAAACCTCGAACTTTCCATTTATCGAATATTACAAGGCTTTGACCATAGTCAGAGGGGCCCCGGCGGGGATGAAGCGGGCGCAGGCCTTTGCTGTACCCAAAGGTGCCTTGAACCAACGCAAACAGTTCTTTTAGGCTAGGGGTAAGTGACCGGGCCGAATGACTGTGGGTGTTGGAACAAAATCGACCTCCGGACTCCTTTTGGAGAATTCGGAGGTTTTTTGCTATAGTGGGTCGAATCCATAA
>SLOZ01000050.1 GCA_007132255.1 Limnochordia bacterium
ACAATCAAGTTAAAATGGCGCATCTGTGTATTGTTGGCAGCTTCTCGGTGAATGGGGTGGCCCAACTGCATGCAGATATTCTGAAAGAACATGTCTTTCGTGATTTCCACGAGTTCTATCCGCACAAGGTCATTGGGATTACCAATGGTGTCACCTTCCGGAGGTTTCTGTTGAAAGCCAACCCAGAGTTGGCGGATTTGATCAGCGGCCGCATCGGACAGGAGTGGATCACGGACTCCGAGCAGTTGAAAGGTTTGGAGAGCGCTGCAGCGGATCCGGAGTTTAACGGTGCTCTGCAGGCCATTCGGCGCCGCAACAAGGAAAACTTAGCCCAGTATATCCTGGAGAACAACAACATCGTCGTGGATCCGCAATCGATCTTTGATGTGCAGATTAAGCGTCTCCATGAATACAAGCGGCAGCTGATGAATGTGCTGCACATTATGCATCTGTACAACGAACTAAGGGATAACCCAAATTGGGACATGCATCCCCGGACCTTTATTTTTGCGGCCAAGGCGGCTCCGGGCTATCGCATGGCAAAGCTGATTATTAAGCTGACCCACAGTGTCGGTCAGAAGATCAACAACGATCCGCGCATTAAGGGTAAGCTGAAAGTCGTGTTCTTGGAGAACTATCGTGTCAGTCTCGCGGAGAAGATCATTCCCGCCTCCGATGTCAGCGAACAAATCTCCACGGCCGGCAAGGAAGCCTCCGGAACAGGTAACATGAAGTTCATGTTAAACGGTGCTTTGACCATTGGAACCTTGGACGGGGCTAATGTGGAGATCCTTGATGCTGTGGGTCCGGAAGCCATCTATATCTTTGGTTTAACCGCTGAGGAGACCAACGCCTATTATGGCAATGGCCATTACAATCCCCGGGATAGTATCAGCGATGATGTGCGTCTGCAGCGAGTTTTGGACCAGCTCGTCAATGATTCTCTGAATGTGGGCAGTACGGAAGTCTTCCGAGAACTGCATCACGGACTGCTCTATGCCCATGGTATGGCGGATCCGTACTTCGTGCTCAAGGATTTCGATTCCTACGCAGCGGCCCATGCCCAGATCAACCATGACTACCAGCGGCCCGAGATCTGGTGGCCGAAGGCTGTCCGCAACATTGCCAATGCCGGTCGCTTCTCCAGTGACCGCACCATTAACGAATACAACGAACGCATTTGGCGGCTGCCCCACGCTTAAGTACCACGGAGATCAGTACCAAAAGCCAGCAGGGAAGGGGATGGTTTCTTCTTCTCTGCTTTTCCACGTCACGTCGGGCCTGGCCATTGTTGGGATCCAGTCCCGGCACGGTCGGAAGAAACCAGACTGGAGTGGCCTGGTATGGATTGCCTTTGCTCACGAAAACGACCAAGCTTTGAAAGGACGTGTTTGCTATGTCAATGCTAACAAATGTATCGTTGTGGACCGTAATCGTGCTGCTGCTCGGTGCGGCTGCGGTTCCTGGGGCTGCGCAGGCGGAGGCTGTAACCACCGGTTTAACGACGCTGATGGTGGATGAGACTGTGGATTTGGCGAATCACATCTTAGCCCATATCGATGTGGCCGGTTCGCCCGCTTCGAACTTCGATCCAGACTATGTAGAATCCATGGCGCAGCGCCGTGCCGAACTGGGCTTGGAACCAGGTTTGGCTGGAGATCTGACGGCCTTTCGTAAGGAAGCCCCCAAACACATGGCCCTCTGGAATGTGGCTATGGCGGCTGCCTTCTTTGAGTCCACGCCCAGTTACTTGGCTGCGCTTTGGACATGGGCTGGTCGTGAGAATGTGGATATCTCTGGGTTTTCGCAGCAGGATCAGATGGTGCTGCAGGGTCTCGGCGCTGCGTTTGCGCAGGTGCCCAAGGAGCCAATTATGGCCGTGGCCCACGCCAGCCAGCTGGAATATGAGAGTTTCTATAGTCAGTATTGGCCAGCCACGGAAGAACAGCGCCTGGTCCATCTGCAGCGATTGGCGCAGCTGTGGACCGATGCGGACCAAGAGTTTCTCGAGTCGTTCTTCAGCCAGCGCGGCGTCCAGTCGATTCGGATCATCGCATCCGAAGCCATGCTCCGTAACGGCCGCGGTTTCACGGATAAGGCCCCGGGCCGCATGGGTGTGATTGTCTCCCTGCCGGCCAGTGACGCAGAAGCGATGGACAGCTACTTGTTGGCCATCCACGAATTGCTGCACGCCATCACGGATCCCTTAGTTTACGAGGCCATGGGCTGGAGCCCGGCCGATCGTTCCTTGGATCCTAGTGATGCTGCGGGTTACGCCATCCACGAAGCCATTGAAAACGCCGTCATCCGATTTCAATTGTGGCTGCTGCAGGGAATGGCTGCGGAGAAAACCGACGCTTACTTTGCGTTTTTCAATGTGACATCGGAAGAGCAGCTGGCGGAGGAATTTCCGGTTCCGGACGCTGTCCTGACCCGGTTGGAACACCTGCGACAAGCCACGCTGTGAACATGGCAGCGAATAATTGTCGCTTCGGGGGCAGGAGAATACTCCGTGAAGGGGAATACCGTAGTATGCGGTGGGATCCGAGCGATCTGCGGCTCGGGATCGGCAGCCGTTTTGCTCAGCCAAGGTTTTCGTAAGAGCCATGGTGGCGGCCGGACGCTGGTGTTGCGTCGTGAGCCCCTTGGGCTGCGTTGTGGAGGGATGCGTTGTGATTAAGTGGACCCAGCATTACGCACTGGGTGTGCATACATTGGATCGCCAACATAGGGAGCTGTTCCGCAGAATGAATCGTTTGGGCGAACAGTTGAACGTGGATGCCTCCAAAGAACTGGTGGATGAGCTTCTGCGTTTTCTCTTGGTCTATGTGGATGTTCATTTTAACGAAGAAGAGCAGTTCATGCAGCTTCACGAGTATCCCCATCTAGAAGAGCATCGCCAGGCCCACGCCGACTTCGTGCAGCGGGTCGAACAGTTCATGCATGAAGATCGAGATCGCTACAGTCAAGAAGAGCTGCGCTCTCTGGTGGTTGATTGGATCTCCACGCATGTGCTGCGGGCTGATTTGGACTTTGGACGCTACTTAGAAACGCGCTCGGTGACCTGTATTTGAGGCTCCGGAATAGGAAACGTCGGCTGATGAAAGAGCTGCGCAGATACCGGGCGGACGGTTTGCTTTGACGCCGGCGCTCGGGCTGTGAGACGGCGAGCAGCGCCGGGGCACTGGGTTAAAGCGCAAACACGAAATGCTAAACACCAAACTCGAAAACACAGGTTCTCTGCGTCCTGCGCAGTGCCTGTGTTTTTCTGTTGAGACGACCGGCAGGATCCACTGCAAGGCCACGGCGTCAGGCCCTGTGGTCCGGCAGTCTGGATGTCGTGCAGCCGAACCATGGTAAAGTCGGAACTTGGGATCCCAGCGATCACCGCTGGGATCCTGGAGCAGCAGTTTGCGAACACACGGCTGCTGCCGTCGCAGCGACGGTTTAAGGATGGCTGAAAGCGGCCACAGGAGTCGGGCTCTTTTCCTGCTCCGGAAAGTTTGCTATACTGTAGCTGAAGCTCCTCGCATGGCGAGGTTTTTGCAGTGCGAAAACTGCCCCGCTGCTCAGGCTGGGCCAATCCTAATCATGAGGACGGTGACGGTAGTGAAAACGATACCTCTCAGTCAAACCGGTGTGGAAGTCAGTGCTTTGGCCATGGGCTCCACGAACTTCGGCAGCAAGTGTTCGGAAGCCCAGTCCTTTGCGCTTTTGGATCAGTATTTTGAAGCCGGTGGTACGTTCCTAGACACCGCCAATAACTATTCCCATTGGGCGCCAGGCTGCCAGGGCGGTGAAGCCGAGATGGTGATCGGTCACTGGCTGCAAAAACGCAGCAACCGCGCCCAGATTTTTCTGGCCACGAAAGCAGGCTTTGATTCCGGCGATGTGGATCGCGGCCTGCGGGCTGAACAGATTGAAGGCGAATGCGAAAAGAGTCTGCGCCGACTGGGCGTGGAGACCATTGATCTGTATTACGCCCACAAAGATGATCCGACCACACCGCTGGAGGAAACCTTAACCGCTTTTGATCGCCTGGTTAAGGCTGGTAAGGTTCGCTTCGTTGGAGCCAGTAACTACTTAGCTTGGCGGTTGGCGGAAGCCAAGGCTGTCAGCGATGCCCATTCTTTGGTGTCGTACTGCTGTATCCAGCAGCGGTTCACCTATCTGCGTCCCAAGCCTGGGGCCAGTTTCGGACCGCAGTTGGCTGCCAATGATGATCTGCTGCAGTATGTGCAGGCCAAAGACATGACTATGTTAGCCTATACACCGCTGCTGCATGGTGCCTACACCCGCCAGGATCGGGAACTGCCCGAGCAATACCAAAACGAAGACGGCAGCGTCCGTCTGCGCACCCTGCAAGCGGTGGCGAACGAACTTGGTGCCACCGCCAACCAAGTGGTGTATGCTTGGATGCTGCAGCAAACGCCGGCCATTTTGCCCATTCTCGGTGTCAGCACCAGTGAGCAGCTGACGGAGAACTTAGCGGGTTTGGAGATTACCTTACGTGCCGACCAACTGCAGCGTCTGAACGAGGCGTCTGCATAGGTATCCCGGTGTGCGCACTGGTTCATTGACGCATCCGCCGCAGCGGCGCTTGGGCTTGGATCCGTGGGTCGAAATCGCTGCGAGGAGGCGTTTTGCGCTGCTGTTCAACGCAGGTAGGCATACAAGTCCGGGCAGGCTCAACCTTGCCAGGGCTTGTTTTCTGTACACTGCCTGGGATAACCCTATTGGAGAGTGAATGCAATGATTGATCTAGCCGTGAATGGCCTAGTCAAATATTTCGGAGCCGAGCTGGTCTTAAACGGGCTTACCATGGAAGTACGCCAAGGGGATCGCATGGCCGTGGTGGGTCCTAATGGCTGTGGGAAAACCACATTGTTCCGGATTCTGGCCGGCCTGGAAACCAAGGATGAAGGCGACATCCACCTACGGCGAGGTGCCGTGGTGGGCTATCTGCCGCAGACACCAGACTACGGTGAGCACTTGGTGAGCTCTGTGCTGCAGGCGGCCTTTGCTGAACTGCTCCGTCTGCAAACGCAGCTGCAGGAGTTGGAAGCTTCGTTAGGCCAGCGTACCGGCGTGGAGTTAGAGCGCGCCCTGCAGGATTATGCGTCCTTGCAGGATGCCTTTGATCTGGCCGGTGGGTACACCATGCAGGAGCGGTTGGACCGCATCCAGCAGGGACTAAAAATTCCCGATAGCTTTCTGCAGCGTCCCTTTGCCCAGTTAAGCGGCGGCGAACAGAGCCGCGTTGGTTTGGCGCGCACGCTGTTACAGGAACCGGACATTCTGCTCTTGGATGAACCCACCAATCACCTGGATTTGGACTCCCTGGCCTGGCTAGAAGAGTTTCTGCGCCAGTACAAGGGCACGGTGGTGGCCATCTCCCATGACCGTTATTTTCTGGATGCTGTGGCCAATGTTACCTTAGAGATGCAGAATGGACAAGCGGAACGCTGGCCCGGCAACTACAGTCGCTTTCAACTTCTCAAACAGGAAAAACTTATGCAGCAGCAGGCTCTTTACGAAAACCAGCAGAAGAAGGTGGCAGCCATGGAAGCTACCATCAAGAAGCTGCGCATTTGGGGAGCGCAGGGAGATAACGAGAAGTTCTTCAAGCGGGCGGCCAGCATGGAAAAACGGCTGGAAAAGATGGAGACCATCGACCGCCCTAAACTCACCGACGATGCCATGGCGCTGCGCTTAGCCAGTGCCGGACGTTCCGGCAAAGACACCCTGGTGTGTGAGGACCTGTTCTTTGGTTACGAGCAGCTGCCGCTGCTGCGCGGGGCCAACCTCCATGTGCGCTGGCAGGAACGCTTGGCGCTGGTGGGCGAAAACGGCACTGGCAAAACCACTCTTTTGCGCCTGCTGCAGGGTGTGGTAAAGCCCCAAAAAGGACATATCCGCTGGGGCAGCCGCGTCCAGGTGGGATGGTTGGACCAGGTGGTACAGTTTGCCGACGAAAGCCATACCATTCTTGCGTGCTTTCGCGATGTCTGTCCCATGACCGAAGGCCAAGCTCGCAATATCTTGGCGAAGTTTTTGTTCAAAAGCGAAGATGTCTTTAAGACCGTAGGAACGTTAAGCGGCGGCGAGCGCAGCCGCTTAAGACTCTGCCAACTGATGCACGGCCAGTACAATGTGCTCGTCTTGGATGAGCCCACGAACCATCTGGATATTCCCGCCATGGAGGCCTTGGAAGAAGCTCTCTTGGAATTTCCCGGGACGCTTTTGATGGTCAGTCATGATCGTTATTTCATCAATAAGACGGTGGATGCCGTGGTGGAGCTGCGTCAGGGACGGCTTCGGCGTTATTTGGGCGACTTTGATGCCTATTGGCAGGCGCGCCAGGAGCGCTTAGACCATCAGCGCACCGCAGGCCAGAGCACCAAGACCAACAGCAGCCGGTCCGCAGACACCCGAAGCGGTCGTACCAAGACCGGAACCAGCGCAGCCCAACAGAAGGTTCTAGAGCAGTTAGAGGCCGATCTAGCCCATTGGGAAGCCGAACTGACCACGGTTCGACAGGCCATGGCCGCCGCCGGAGCCAATGCCGCCGAAGCCATGGAACTGTATGAACAACAACAGAATTTAGAACAGCAGGTGGAAAAAACTATGCAGCGCTGGCTGGAACTGCAGGAAGCATGAGTCCAGCGCCGGCTGAGCCACAGAGACTGTGGCTTGGGAGACTGTGGCCTGGAAACCTGCGCGTTGCAGCCATAAAAGCAAAAAGGAGCGCTGCCCGGCCATCATGGCCGAAGCAGCACTCCTTTTTTTCACGTACTAACAGAGTTAGCCATCACAT
>SLOZ01000173.1 GCA_007132255.1 Limnochordia bacterium
ATTTGGTATCCGCCTCTTCTCGAATTGCGAAGCACTGAAGAGTGTCGTGGTACCTGACACCCAAAAGGGCCAGAATCCTCGCTGCTCCATAGCAGCAGAATGCCGAATATCCATGTCCACATTTCACGCCAACCAACGTTCAACCCCTTGAATCCGCTGAGCTCTCAAAGAACGGTGCATCGAGTTTAAGCAAAGCCGTCGTATCTTGATCAGTAGATGCTGTGACCTGTCAACGGCGCTTGTACCAACGATACATGTGTTTGAAACAGCACTGCGCCGTCGAACTCCGTGGTTGTCCACAGCGGTCTTGGTTCAACGAATCTCCCTTGCAGACCTCTTTCACAGAGAACAATGCGTGGTTTAGGCTCGAGCACGAAATGAGGCGCAGCAGGCATTTCACCGAGCTAAACTCGAACTGTTGAGCGTTGGAACAAGCTCAGCGAACAGGTTTCCGTGGAAGCGGTCCGCCTTGACACACTGTATCAAGATGGTGATTCGGCCACCGCTTCCGCCGCATCCAACACGACGAGCTCTACTCGATTCTTTCCCTTTTCCTTCGCTACATACATGGCACGATCGGATGCCTCGACCAGCCCCTGCGGGCTTCGCTCCCAAGTAGGTACGACAGTGGCCACACCCAAGGTAACGGTGACGAACTCACCCTCTACAGAAGCGGCTTGCGGTATCCTCAAGTCCCGGACGCCTTCCCGTATGCCTTCGGCAATCTGAGCAGCACCTATCCTTGGCGTTGCGGGAAGCAGCACCACAAACTCCTCGCCGCCGTATCGGACTACGATGTCACCAGCCCGGTTCACCGACTTTTCAAGCATCTGAGCTACCTTTTGGAGGCATTCGTCGCCGGCTAGGTGACCATGCTGGTCATTGAACGCTTTGAAATCATCAATGTCAACAAAAATCAGGGATAGGCTGTCCCCGGTGCGAAGCGCTCGTTTCCACTCGTGATCCAGCGACTCTTCAAACCGTCTCCGATTCCACAGCCCTGTCAGTGGATCCTTAAAAGAAAGCGTCGCCAGCGAGCGATTGGCTGCTTCCAGTTCAAGCTTCTGCGCCTCGACTCGCGAGTTTGCAGCCACTAGATCTTTAGTCCGCCGGGCAACGGTGGTTTCTAGGTTGTCATTTATGGATGCCAGTTCTAAGGTCATTTCTTCATTCTTCTTAAATGCTTGGGAAAACGTTATGGCGAGAACCAGCGAATGGGTAAATACAAAGGCCAGCATCCCCAAAGCTGATAGATTACCCATTCTCACAACGTGTTGAAAAGCGTGATAATCACTCCGGAGAATACTGAGGTAAAGAATGTCATTGCCCACAGTTAGAAAAAGGACTGCGGCCCCGGTGACGATGAAAACCGTTCCGGCTTCTCGTCGTCTGCTGACTCGCAGCAGCACGCTGATCACATAACCGATCACGAGCAGCGTGAAAACCTGAAAAAGCGGGTTGAAGACCGTAAATTGACGAGCTGGCAGGAACAGTACCAGAGTACTAAACGTCGCTACAACCACGGAACTCACACGAACCAGAGTTGGAGAGACGTAGGAAGGAAATACGCCTCGAAAGAACAGAATGATCACATGCACTCCCACGTAGTAGGTCAGCGTCTGGATCTTGTGAGCCAATTCCCAGTTGAGATTGGGGAACTGTTGGATGAAAAAGATCTGTCCGACAAACAGCGTTCGGATGCTGACTAGGATACAGAATAGGCCAAAGTATAGAAGTGAGCGCTCTGATCGGCGATAGAAGAACAGGACCAGATGATAAATCCCCATAAGAAACAAACCACCGAAGAGAAAGAGATCATACGCCAGCCTCCGGTGAGTCGCAGCTTGCACTTGGTCCGCTGTACCGAACTGAATTGATTCGAGGATTCCTCCACTGCGGTGGTGAAAATTCGCCGTTTGGATTATGAGTTCCACCGTCGAACCAGCCGGATAGAAAAAGACCTGTCGTGGCAAATACTGCGGAGTGACATCCTCGCGCACTCTCCCCACTTCACCGGCGGCAGCGGCGGGTTCGCCATTGATCCACAGTCGATAGGCTGTGAGAATCCGGGGAAGATGGATTCCTAACAGCTGTTGACCTTCAGCGATCTTGATCTCGACTCGATACGTTGCATAACCCTGGCCCGGAAAGTCTTGTTCCTGCACTTGATAGCCATTCCATGCTCCCGGAACACTGACATAGCCTACCATCTCGTGACTTTCGTTGCGAAAGTCTTCTGGTTCAAGCAGTTGTTCCCAATAGAACTCCCACTCACCATCTAAGTCTACGAGCCCATCCGTGAGGGCGTCTCCTCTAAGATCGATGGTTCCAGGTGATAAAGTCGATGCCTCGGCAGCGAAAGTAATACTCAGCAGTGCCAATAGACTCATCGCCAGGAGAAGGCCTATACGTCGTGTCGACTGCACTGCTTTATGTTCCCAGACGCCAGGAGCCCTATCCTGTGCGTTTTTCGTCCCCATCACAACCACTCCCACTCCGCCCTCTCAAAGCAGGCAGCTCTGGATAACCCCAGAGCTGCTTGTTGTTATCGCCCAAAATTTGGCGGCTTGCCAAGGCTGTTTTACCCCGAAAGATCTCCCATTTGATCGGCTCCTAACATCCATCAAATGGGCCACTGTTTATCTGAAACTTCAGCATTCAGCCCCGTGTTCCTGCCGTTCATGAACTTATGCTTTGAGCAGTCGTGCATTTACAGCCACAATCACCGTGCTCAGACTCATCAGGATTGCACCGAAGGCAGGACTCAAGACGATTCCCCATGGCGCCAGAACTCCAGCAGCAAGGGGTATGGCCACAATATTATATCCCGTTGCCCACGCTAGGTTCTGAACCATCTTTCTATAGGTCTTTCTGGACAGCTCCATAAGCGCCACAACATCGTTGGGGTCACTCTTCACAAGAACCACATCCGCAGTCTCCATGGCCACATCAGTTCCGGCACCAATGGCAATACCCAGATCAGCCGTTGCCAGGGCCGGGGCATCGTTGACTCCATCACCGGTCATGGCTACCTTCCAGCCCTTTTCTTTGATCTTCTTCACTTGGTCTGCCTTGTCATCGGGCAGAACCCCGGCATAGACCTCTTCGATACCGAGCTGGCCGGCCACCCAATCCGCTACCCGTTGGTTGTCACCGGTCAGCATGATGGAGTGGACACCTCGCTCTTTCAACGCAGCGATCGCTTCTTTGGCTGTGTCTCTCACCATATCAGCCAGCCCAATCATCCCAATTAGTTCATCCTCAAGCAGAACGAAAACAACCGTTTTTCCTTCTTCGCTCATGTTGTCAAAACGTTCGTTGTCATGTGAGAGTTCCTTTTTCTCAACAAAACCGATGCTGACAACGTTGACCGACTTGCCATCGACCTTGCCTTCAATTCCCTCACCCGTAAGGGCTTGGAAATCCTCAATGTCCCCAAGGTCAATCTTGCGTTCTTTCGCTTCGTTTACGATCCCAGTAGCAATGGGATGTTCAGAGTTCTGCTCAAGACTGGCGGCAAGCCTGAGCACTTCTTGTTCTTCATAGCCTTCACCGGGAACAACATCGGTAACCCCGAACTCACCTTTAGTCAGCGTTCCGGTCTTGTCAAAAATAACGGCATTCAGATTTCGGGCGCCTTCAAAGTTGGCACGGTTCCTAATCAGAAGCCCCTTCTTGGCAGCTATGGTGGTCGAAACAGCAACGACCAGCGGTGAAGCAAGACCGAGGGCATGAGGACAGGTAATGACCATAACTGTGACCATTCTCTCAAGGGCTGTATCAAACTCGTATCCCAAGGCCACCCACACGAAAAGCGTAGTGAACCCTGCTGAGAGTGCTAGGTAGAACAGCCATTTGGCAGCCCGGTTAGTAAGATCCTGGGTCTTAGACTTCGTTTCCTGGGCTTCCCGGACCATGGTTACGACCTGGGAAAGGTAGGAATCTTCTCCTGTCTTCTGAACCTCAACCGTCAGCGATCCATCCTTATTCACAGCACCCCCGATGACCTCGTCATCTACGTTCTTGTCAACTGGAACGGACTCCCCCGTAAGCATGGATTCATCAACGGCAGACTGGCCTTCGACAATGACGCCATCCACAGGAATTCGTTCTCCAGGCTTAACTAGAACCCTGTCATTGCTTTTGAGTTTGGAAAGGGGTACATCCTCAACATTTCCGTCATCGTCCAGTCGGTGTGCCTCATTCGGCATTAATTTAACCAGCTCTTCCAATGCATTGGAAGCCCCCATCACGGAACGCATCTCAATCCAGTGACCAAGAAGCATAATGTCTACCAAGGTTACAAGTTCCCAGAACAATTGCTTGCCTTCCCAGCCAAACACAACCATACTGCTGTACCCATACGCAATCGTAATGGCAAGACCTATCAAGGTCATCATTCCGGGGTTCTTTTCCTTGAGTTCCTTGATGGCCCCTGTGAGAAACGGCCATCCACCATAAAAGAACACAATACTAGATAAACCAAAAAGAATGTAGGCATCCCCGGCGAATCTCCAGTCAACGCCAAGAAACTCCTGAATCATCGGAGACAGGGCCAAGATTGGCAGCGTTAGGATCAGCGAAACGAAGAAGCGCCGCTTAAAATCCTCTACCATCTCCGCATGGTCATGACCTTCGTGACCAGAGTGGTCATCGTGGCTTGCATGCTCGTCGTGACTTTCTTGGCCATTGTGACCTTCATGGTCATCGTGGTTCTTCTGACCACTGTTGGCCTTGTGATCGGTCTCTTTGTCCTTCTGACCAGCATCTTTTTTGGGTTCATGGTTCTCTTTGTCGTCCCGGCTCATAGAATCCCTCCTATGTCGTCTATGGCGACGTCCCTGTTTGGAGCAAACACCGCCGTCATTCATGGACACAAACCGCAAACACATGCGTCGAAACAGCACCCGCACAGCCATGGCCCCGGCGTCTTCTTAGACCCCTTGGAACACTCGCTAGCCAGCGACCAGCTGCCTGCGACGTTGCTCTTTGAACGTTTCAATCCCAATTCTAACGTTCGCCAACATTGGAACCCAATCCTCCCGGCTTTCCGTAGTCTTCGTTAAGAAAGCGTGTCCATTTTGGTGAATTCGAACGGTACAGGCACCAAAACGTCGGAAACCAACAGGGTCGTCGGTTCTGGTTGTCAACGATAATGACCAGGGGCTGATTGGGGAACTCCGTTGGACACCCCCGGAACAAGCACTATGTCAGAGTAAGTCACGCTGATGCAGTCTGGCTCAATTATGATTCCGTATCAGCACAAAAATACCACAGCGCTGTTCAGATGGGGCACCGATGTAGTGCTCTAGTGACCGTAATCTGCCTTATACAATGAATCTCGCAGGTCTTATGAATCATCTCCCCGTCAGCTGGGCTAAAAGAACCCCACTGAAACCAAACCAATGAGGCCTGGAAGCAGTGCCTCCAGACCTCGTTAGCTTATGGCATGCAATTTTCGAACGGGCAATCCCTATTGTCCTATTGTCCTGTTGACCCGAGTGACTTCGAGCGAGGAATAGCGTTTAACTCGTTGGTGGCTCCCAACGCTTGGCCAAACCTTGTGTAAGTCGGTCAATAATCACGGCCAAAATCACAACACTGATTCCTGCCTCGAAACCGGCTCCCACGTCAATGCGGTTAATCGAACGCAGCACTTCGTATCCTAAGCCGCCGCCACCAATCATCGAAGCAATGACGACCATGGCGAGTGCCATCATTGTTGTTTGGTTCACACCAGCCAAGATCGAAGGCACAGCCAATGGCACACGAACTTCTTTCAACAGCTGCCAACGGGTCGCCCCAAAGGACAGCGCCGCTTCCTGCACATCGTCAGACACCTGTCGCAAACCCAGGTTTGTCAAACGAATAACCGGCGGCAGGCTGTAGACAATGGTCGCTAGTACGGCGGGCACACGACCGAGTCCAAAGAACATCAACGCGGGAATCAAATACACGAAACTTGGCATCGTCTGCATTAAATCCAGCAGCGGTCTAACCAAACCCGCAATCAGATTTGACTCCGCCATCAAGACTCCCACCGGAATCCCAATGACAATTGATACAATCACTGCCGTCAAAATGACCGACAACGTGACCACCGCCAGCTCCCAGAGTCCAAATATGCCGATAACTAAGGGCAAGGACATTAGAACAATTGTTGTCAGAATGCTCTTGGTCGTGAACCAAGCGAGCACACAGATAACCACGATATACAGCCACCATGGCAGTGCTGTTAGCACTTCGTTCAGAAAGAGTAACAGCGTTAAGATTGTCGACGAAATTCCGTCGAAGAGTCCCTGGAATGTGTGGAGCATCCAGTTGACAAGATCATTGATTGGTTCAGCGACATGGTACTCCCACTGTTCTGGAAACAAAGAACATCACCCTCCCTACCTTAGACGATTCTGAATAGCACACGATCGTGTCTATCCGCTCGTCGAAGTCTTTTTCTTGTTGGCTTTCTCCAGTTGAACCCGTTTGTCTTGGACGAACCTTGCAACGTACTCATCGGCAGGATCTGCCAGGATCTCGTCGGGAGTGCCCGTCTGGACAAATCTCCCTTTGCGCATAACGGCCATCCGATCGCCAAGTCGCATTCCTTCGTCCAAATCATGGGTGACGAAGAAAATCGTTGTCTTTACACTGGCTTGCAGGTCCACTAACTCATCCTGCATTTCGCGCCGAATCAGCGGATCCAATCCACTGAACGGTTCATCCATCAAGAGTACCGGAGGATCGCAAATGAGGGCGCGGGCAATTCCCACACGCTGCTGCATCCCACCGCTCAACTGCGCGGGATAGTAGCGCTCAAA
>SLOZ01000506.1 GCA_007132255.1 Limnochordia bacterium
CACATCCCGGAGACCCAACCACTGGACGGGAGAATGCGATCATTGTCGATACCCCCCAAGGCTACAGCGAACATTCAACAGCCACCCAACACTGAAGCTACCAGGATATGAATGCAGACCATTTCAGTGATGGCAGTTTGCACCTGGACCCCAGCCTATGAAAGACCCCTAGCAGACCTGTTTCTTGAAGAACCATGCGTGGTTTACGACTGGGCTCAAAACGCCTTTCAACAGGCGTTTTTCCGAGCTGAACTACCAACTTTGGGCGTTGGAACCCGGCTATGCGACTGGCCTGCTAGAAACGTGTTGCTAAAGTGCCCTAGCGAGCTCATAACAAGAGACTCGAAATCTCTTTAGCAGCGATTTCACCGAAGTGTTCGGCATAAGTTTGCTCGGGATAGCGGGAAAATCAAGACGTTCCTATGCGCACAGCTTCGGTTTGTGGACTCAGTAATTGATTCCGAGCAGATGAAAAAACCACGGCCCAGAAACGTGAGTTTCTCAAGCCGTGGTCCGTATACTACATAGCTGCAGGGATATGTAACTGCGAGCGCCGATCCCCATGGACGTATTGGAATGAAAACGCCTTGATGATTCCGGCCCGCAACATGTACGCACTTGCCCAACACCACATCCAGTGAGCCGTGGTGTTCATAACCCGTCTCCTATGGATACGGGCGGATGGCTGTGAACCAAAGGGTTGTTGGACGATCCTACTTAGAAAAAAACCTCACCGTGGTATACGGCGAGGTCTTTGGACGTTTACAGATCACGAAAGGAAACCAGCCACTTCATGAATCACTCACCCCGGAGACTTCGCACTGTGTCAACCATGGCCAAGTAGCCTGCGGAGGGTACGTAGTTGGGAATGGAGTTCCCGGAGCCTAGTGCCACCCCGCCAGCAGATTGGGCTACTTCGTAAACCTCACCAACGTAATCTGCGATGTCTTTGGGTTTCTGTTGTACCAAAACGTCTGTGTCAATGCCACCGAAGTTCCCAATCCGATCACCATATCTCTCAACCCAGACGCCGAATGGCGCGATGACGTCTTCATTAGAATGCTTAGCATCAATGCGGGCAACGTTCAACAGCGGATCCATCACTCCAAAGATATTACCGCATGAGTGAAGCAGAAATGGCTTGCTGCTTCGATGAACCAGTTCGACGACGCGAGCGTATTGAGGAACAATATGGCGTTCAATGTCCGCTTCTGAGATCAGGGTCGCACTCTTAAACCCCAAGTCATCACCAAAACGACAGACCGCGAATGTCGAATCGTAGCGTCTAAGGAATTCTCGCCATATCGACACCATCACTTCACCGACAGCAGCAAATAGGTCCGCGTATAGCTGTGGGTCATCCACCTGCAGATAACAAAGCTGCATAAACCCAACAACATCCTGGACACACTCAAACACACCGTTACCAGGCCCCCCAACAGCCTTCATGCCTGCCGGCATCACCTCGCCTAAAAGACTGAAGTCGTCCTCATAACGTTCAAAAAACAACCTGGGCAGATCATCCCATGGATAGCGGGCAAAGTCACTGCGGTCTTTGATCACGCCAGGCTTATGGGCCCCCAGTGCCCCACTGCCCGGCATGATACCGCCAATCCCCTTCTCAAAACTAACCGTATCATAGCCCATCGTCTTGAAAAACTCCACGTAATGGCGCAAATACTGGCGCCGATCGGAGCGACTTCCATGCGCAAGTTCTCGAAACTGGACGCCCAACACAATCTCCATGATCTCATCGGAAATAATATGCTCATAGAGTGGAATTCGCTTCGGTGTCCGGTTAAATGCGGCATCAACAACCAACTGATAATCTGGTTCAAACACCTTCATCGTATGTCACCGTCCTCAGTCTTTCGTTCATGGAACTGCTCTTGCCAATGTCGATCGGTGTTACCTGGAATTCTTGTGCCCACGCTTGGCCGGCGTCACGCTTAGAGCGCAAGTTTGGAGTGGGCGCCTCTTGGCATGGTCCTGCCTTTTCGGTGAGGTAGATCTCTGTGATGCTTCCTGCAGACTATACACATCTAGCAGCTAAACCGCCTAAGACAGGCAAGCCCTCACAGGCACTTTGGATAGTGGTACTGCCTCCAACATTTCCCGCAGCTAGCACCCCTGATGGCGTTCACCCACGATACGATGATCCGCCGATCAACAGCTGTGCTTCGACGACACCTACTTGGTCTCGCTCTAAGCATCGATTCTGTTTAGTACCTCTTGGGCAAGCTCTTCGACCGGACGCAAGCCGTCAAGGACTACATCAGCCCCCTCTGAAGCCGAACAACTGATTGTATGATAAGCGGCCCGCATTCCACCTAGATATGACTGCAGAAACTCCTCGACCATGACGAGTGCTTCCGAGGCCGGGACATCCGTATACTCCTCCTGAATATCCCGGACAATGCGCCGGGCTAGCGCGATGTCCAAGGGAGTCTCAATGAACGCTACGAGATCGAGAACAGAAGCCGTTTCACTTCGCTGCCGACCGAAGGGCTCCTCCACAACGACGAACTCGGTGGACGCAATTTTTCTTCCGCATGGATCCACAACACTACGTCCGCTCTTGAGAGTCAAGAGATCCTGCAAAAACTCTGGACTTTCGATCTTGTGCAGATCCATAGTTCCACCCTTGGCGAGCTGTTCCATCATATCCGCAGGATACACGGTGGTTTCCTTATAGGCATCGAAGGCAAGACAGGCTGCATTATCGAGCCTGAATGCTAACTCCTTGACAAGCGTCGATTTTCCCGCTCCGGTCGTTCCTGATACTCCAATGATAAATGCCACAAGACACCTGCTTTCTGCCGGTTTTGCCGTTCACTCTCCATCAGCCTTGTTTCCTTCTGGTCAGGTCCATTCTGCCGCGAACCCCCCGAAGATTGACTGCCGTTTCTCAATCCCCTTCAACACTTCCACAGCGGTTTGCTCCTGCACATCGTTGGTTGTGCCGCTGACCTGAATTTCGGGTTCGCGGTTCGGTCCATTGGCTTGCAGCCAACGTTTGTACGCTGCCATATTCCGGGCAAACTCGTCGTTAGCGCTCTGGTACCAGGATGGTCTACTTGGCCCGTGTCCCGTCACAACACGACAGGTTTGCTGGCCTGGCCGGTATTCGTTGCCATGGGTAACCATAATTCTCGGTACTCCCGATACTTCGCTGCCGGTGTGCGAAATCTGTCTTCCCAAAGAACATCGCTTTCTAGGACCACGCGGCCAGCTGCTGCCCTAAGTAATTCCGGCACCCGGCTGGATGTCCGGGCTCCACTGGCTCCCATGATGATAACCAACGGCTGTTGGCGAAATTCCACATGGTATCAACACGCAGGGCAGACGGCCGCAGCCCGCTTGCCTTCCAGCGGCTTGATGGGTTTCATCCACGCGATGCTGGCCGCAGCCTGGGCAAACATTAACCCCCGCCTTCATCGCTTTCGTTGCCGGCGAGCCGTTCACAGAGGGCATCTACATGCTGACGGTAATCCTTGTAAGCAGCTTTATACGTACTCACACGTTCGGAGACCGGTACGTAGTGCTTGGCCGCAGTAAAACAGTGCGCCAGTTCTGAGAAATCGTCTACTTTGCCCACGGCCTTTAAGCCTATGAGAGCCGCGCCTAAGGACGGCGCTCCAACGTCCATGTCCAAGACATGAACCTCCGCATCCAAAATATCTGCTAGAATCTGCGGCCATAAACGGCTGCGACTGCCACCACCGATGAGGTTCAGTTTGGCCAGCTTCTTTCCATTCAGCATGGTATCGAGATTATGTTTTAACGAAAACCCGACGCCCTCAAGAATGGCCCGATAGAGCTGCCAGCGATTGCTATCGGTTCCTAAGTTGATAAAACAGCCCCTGTTGCGGTCAACTTTAATCGGACTGCGCTCCCCCTCCAAGAAAGGCAGGAAAAGCAGGCCATGACAGCCCGGCGCTATCGCCTCGGCTTGGTTTTCATACTGCGCATAGATTTGGGAGTTCACTTGTTTTTCCATACCGATATTGGTCAGAAACCATTCCAAGAGCTTGCCTGCATTTAAGACGGCTCCTGCGAGAATGTGCGACTTCCCGTCGATCTGGCTCAGAGTGTAAATCTCTGGAGTCTTTGCTGGTTCCAAAGAAGGGCAAGCAAGCCAGCCTGTAGTTCCTAAGTAGCAGTAGACATCGCCGAAGTGAAACGCTCCGGCCCCCATGGTGGATGCACCCACGTCACCGGAACCATTTATGACCCTGGTACCGCGTGGTAAGCCCAGTTCATCGGCGGTGGCGTCTTTGACCACACCAAGAACGTCTGTGGCCTCAGCAAGCCTGGGCAGTCGAAACTCATCCAACTCCAAGCAGGCTAAAAGGCGCCGGTTCCACTGATTCGTCCTGCTATCCAAAAACCCAGTGGTGGACGCATTGGTGTAGTCTGTATAGCTCTTACCGGTTAGTCTTAGGTTGATGAAATCTTTGGCGCCCAGGATAAGCCGGTGATCCTGGTTGAATTGGTCTGCACGGTGCTCCTTGAGCCAGAGGTACTTAGCCACCGACAACAATGCATCGGGTTGGTTACCTGTCGCTGCCTGCAGATCTTTTTTTCCATAGCGGTCCATGATCCACTGGAACTGCTCCTTGGCGCGCCCATCGGAATACAGCAGCACCTCCGAAATGGGGTTTCCCTGCTGATCAACGAGGAGGCAATCCTGCATCTGCCCAGTACTGCATAAGGTATCGATGGACGCTAACAGCTGCGGCGCTTCCTTTTGCAGGGCAGCTAGAGTGTCGGAAAATGCTTTCCACCAATCGTCGGCTCGTTGATAACTGATCCCATCCTCCTGGTAGGTAGGTATGGGCTGCTGGCCTATATATAGCGCCTTGGTATCTTGGAACACCACCAGCTTGATACTGGTGGTTCCCAAATCCACTGTGAGAATCATTCTATGCACCTCCTAAGCCGCGTTTAAGTTCCTGCACGAGCTTGCTAGCCTCCTGCGGATTCTGCGAAAGCGCCTTCACAATGGCACTGCCCACTACAACGCCATCAAAGCCAATGGAGCGGACTAACGCTGCGTCGGCGCTGCTGTTGACCCCGAAACCTACCAAGGCCGGACTTCTGCTTAAACAGCTTTGCCGAATCAATGCCAAGGATGTCTCCATATGATCTCGGTCGAGTCCGTCGATTTCCCCGGTCTTCCCAAGATACCCGGGGCAGTAAACAAAGGGTGGATTTCTATAGACGCTTAAATCCTGTTCTCGAGAACCGAAGAAAGGAATCAGGGTATATCCTTGGCGCATAAGCTCCTGGATATCTTCCTGTTCCTGGATATCGGGGAATAAGAGGTTTCGCAGACCGGCTTCTTGCCACCGGCGTTCGGCAAAACCGTCCCGAAGTTCGTCCCAATAACCCATGGCGATGAGCCTTCCGGGATGGCGCGTATGAACCGTCTGCACAATCTCCAGATAGGTTGCGTTCGTGAACCCTGCTCGGCGAGCCCGGCGGTTTGCTTCTGCGATGACGGCACCATCATGTTTTGGATTCGGGGATGGGTAGCCTAACTCCACAGCGTCGACTCCTGCATCCAAAAGCAAGTCGATCCATGCTATGGTCGTGGTCGCGTCGGGAAATCCTGCCGTTACATAGGTCACTAGAATGGGAATGCCCTGTTGTTTCTTTTTTTCGATCTCGGTCGCTAACCCTTGCGAAACCATATCCCTTCTCTGCCTCCCTCACCATAGGCCTTTCAGAGCTATTTCGTAAGGAACAATGCCTGGTTTGCAGCTGCCTTCGAAACACTTCTTGGCAGGCGTTTCTACCAGTTAAAGGCCCAACTTTTTTAGGTGCTGCAGCACGTCCGTGCAGCAGGTCTGCTTGCTCACTTCTTTATACTCTGGAAGACCAACGCCGCGATGACAATGGCACCGGTCAGCATATTCTGGAAATAGATAGGAACGCCCAAAAGAGTAAGGCCATTGGCCAGTATGCCCATGATGAGAACCCCAATGAAGGTGCCTGGTATATTAGGCTCGCCTTCTTTGAATAACGTCATCCCCAAGAAGACGGTGGCATACGCTCGCAGCAAATATCCTTCACCAGCCGTAGGATGCGCGGATCCTAAGCGTGAGGCCAAAACCATACCGGTAATGGCCGCCAGCATGCTCGTTAGACCGAAAGCAATGATCTTGTTGCGGTGGATCGCTATACCCGAATACTCCGCAGCCTTCTCGTTGCCGCCAATGGCATAGAGCCTTCGACCGAGCAGAGTTTCACTGAAAAGATACCAAAACACAAGCAGGACACCTATCATGATGAACACAGACATCCGCACACCAAACAGGGAGCCTTGGCCGAATACCAAAAACTCCCGGGGGATCCCCGAGAATAGGATCGTTCCTCCTGAGTACCAATAGGTAATTCCGGATAGGAACGTTCCTGTAGAGAGCGTGGTAATAAAGGAAAGAATGTTCACCCGGGCGACGAGCAGGCCATTGATGGTCCCGAACAACAGGGCTAAAAGCAGCGTGAGGAGAATTGCCCAATACATGGACACTCCAGCCACCATCGTCTGGACAGTGAGGATGCCGGCAAAACTTGCCACAGCAGCCACGGAAAGGTCAAACTCGCCAATGACCATAACCACGGTGGCTCCCACGGAAATAATGGCCAACAAAGAAACCTGTTCGAGCACATTGGTTAGGTTGCGCGTCGTGGGAAATACTTCAGGCCTTAACATGGAAAAGGCTATAAAGAGAATGATCAGGCCCAGTAACGTTCCGTATCGTCGCAGCAGCTGTTTCATACCTCTTCC
>SLOZ01000076.1 GCA_007132255.1 Limnochordia bacterium
GACCAGCCTATGCAGGCAACATCATTGAAGAACGCGAACAGGCGCACTTTGTGTATCCCGAAGAACTACTGCGAGTGCGCGGTATAGGCCCAGCTCGTCTAGAAGCAATCCAGCCTTTGATCTGCCTGGAACCTGAGGTCATCGTGGATGAGGCTCCGTAGCGTCAAAATACCATTGGTCACGGCGGCGGTCTATTTGGGTGCGGGCATAGCCTGGCGGGGGGCAGGGTTTCCGCCACTCGCATTCTTTGGCACGTTGGTCTTCGCAGTCTTGGCTTGGCTTTGGTGTGAGTACACGAGTCCGCAGAGTTCTGCCTGTCATGTGACGTTTTTGATCCTTGCTGCCACTTTGGGAGCGCTGAACATGTTCCTCGTTGCGGACCCCAGTCCTTGGTTGGGGGCATCTGGGACATGGACAGGACAGGTGACGGCACTGGAATCTACTAGATTTTATCAGCGTGTCACCGTCGACGTCGAGGAGTTGGGATATGCCGTTATGCATGCCAGCACCGATGCCACCGTAGAGCTCGGGAACATCCTAGCGATCAAGGGTACGGCTGTAATACCCAAACAGGCGGGAAATCCAGGCGAGTTCGACTATCGAAGGTTTCTTCACAACCGTCGCGTACGTTGGTTTTTGGACGTTACTGATTGGTATATCGCAGATGGTGGTTCATTACCCACAGGGATTGATCAGACCATACGCCAGCGAGTTGCCCAGCGGTTGACCGAACTGGAACATCCTGAACTGCTGCAGGCATTTCTTTTAGGCGAGCGCAGTGTTATGACGCAAGAGCAGTTGGATGGTTGGGAAGTGCTTGGTGTGACTCATCTCATGGCAGTATCTGGGATGCACTTGGGTGTTCTATGCATTATCTTAAGCCGTATTTTGCTGCGCTTGCCGTTAGCCCACGGTCTGCGTTGGGGTATATTAACAGCGGGTATCCTGTCTTACGTCGTTTTGGTGGGTGCTCGACCGTCATCGCTGCGAGCCTGGGGCGTAATGGTCTTGGCTGGTGCTGCTCAGCTGCGTCAGTGCAAAACCGAACCGCTTCATTACTGGTCTATAGCAGCACTGATATTTTTTGTCATTCGTCCATCCTCTTGGCTGGACTTAGGGTTTCAAATGTCGTTCGCAGCATCGGGAGGGATTCTTCTTTACTTACCATGGATAGGGCGTCTTCCCCGATGGGCGAGTGTTCTTATGGTGTCGATTATTGCACAGTTGGCACTGCTGCCGATTTTGGCTCACAATTTTGGGCAGATAGCGCTTGTGAGTCCATTAACGACACTACTGTTTATGCCCGTCGTCATGCTCCTGTTGGTTGTCGGGCTTGCATGGCTGCTCAGTGCTGGACTCCTAAACATCCTCCTGGTACCGCTGCTGGATGCGTTGACGCTAGCCCTTCTAGAGCTCTCGGCTTGGCTTGTTCCGGCGGCGCTGGTGCTCCCATTGCGAAGGTTTAACTATGTTGAGTTCATCCTATGGTACGCGTGTTTTCTGGCAATGGGCTTAACTCTGCGGCAGAGGCGCTTTGTTCCAGCTCGTCAAACGTGGGCTCATTGGGCTCTGCTGGTAGCCTTCTTGGTTGTGATCTGGAGTCTGCCGCCAACATGGACTCGGCCACTGCACATTTTGACGGTGGATGTCGGCCAAGGCGACAGCCTGTTGATACGCACTCCGCATGGACAGACTATTTTAATTGACGGAGGGGGTCAAGCACGAGAACGCAGTACACCAGATCAAAATGTGGGAACAACTCGAATTGTGCCACTGCTTCGCCGTCTGGGAGTCAACCATCTTGATTTGGTACTGTTGACCCACGCCCATGAAGATCACATTCAAGGTCTGCTGCCGATCTTAGATGGCTTGAGCATTGGAATGGTCTGGGATAGCGGACACCCCCACACATCTGTGTCTTACAGGCGTTATCTAGAAACGATTAGGGACAAATCCATTCCGTATCACATGGTTCGAGCCGGAGACGGTATTGTGCTGCCAGGGGGTGTCCAGTTGGATATTCTCCACCCTGACAAACTTCTGTCAGGGACATCGTCCGATCTCAATAACAATTCCTTGGTGCTTCACGTCCAGTATTCTGGTCGATCGTTTCTCTTCTCCGGAGACCTAGACAGGGAAGGGCAAATGGATATGCTGCGCCGATCCATTCCCAAGGTGGACTGGCTTAAGGTTCCGCACCATGGCAGTCGATCCGCTTGGTTTGAACCATGGCTGCTTCGTTTGGCCCCTTCCACCGCAGTGATCTCGGTCGGTTCATCAAACCGTTTTGGACACCCGCATCCTCAAGTTCTAGCAGGACTGACTGCCGCCGAAGTCGAAGTGTATCGCACGGACCTGCATGGCGGAATCTCAACGTATGTATGGCAGGGAATCATGTGGAGCAACGTGACGAAGAGGTGAAGATTGTTGGAATGGACCAAATGGAAAAAACATATCTTTGAAGAAGCGCTGTTCCCACTTTACATCGTCCATGGCGACGAGGAACAACTACAGACGGAGATTTTGCAGGCATTCAAGAGACGAGCTTTTTCTGGTGGTATGGGTGATTGGAATTGGAATGTTTTATACGGTCACAAGGAGCTCGGGCTGTCACAGATCGTTGAGGCGATAGCGGGAGCCGCTTGGGGCGCAGACAATCGCATTGCTGTGCTGCGTACTTGTGATTCTGTCACGGCTGATACTTGGAGTGCGTTGGCCGCTTGGATGGAGCAGAATGATGCTGGGAGTACTCTGGTGCTCTTCTTTCACAGCATGGATGGTCGGATCAAAGGCATCAAGAAGCTGCGGTCGATGGCCCAAGTTTGGGAATGCCAGCAGTACAAGGGTGATGCGCTTCTGCGCTATATTGTTGATCGTGCACAGACAAAGGGTTTGACCATGGGCGACGAGGCTGCGCGGCAGTTGGTGAAGTACACGGGGCCGGATTTGTCCTTCGTAGTAAGTGAGTTAGAGAAACTCGCTCTCTATGTCCATCCCGAAACGACCATCGATGCAACGGTTGTCGATACAGCAGCTTCGATTGCGCCGGGGCAGTTGGAACACGGGGCTGTCTTTCGAATGACCGAGGCCATGGCGGCCAAGAACTGTGGTGAGGCTGTCCGCCTGCTCCATGAGCTGATGGATGCTGGAGAGGCGCCGCTGCGAATTCTTCCATTGATCGATCGTGAACTGCGTCTGCTTCTGGCGGCTAAGAGCAGACATGGGCAGCCATGGGCCAGTATTGCCCATGCGATGGGCGAGAACTCGGAGTACCCTGTTAAGAAAGCCGGTCGTTTCAGCGGCCGGTTTTCCGAGGATGCGCTTCTGCACGCGTTTGGCAAAGTAGTACAAGCTGACCGCGACCTTAAACTGGGCGCTAACGGCGAAGACGTCCTCGAAGCGTTGGTTGTCTGGATCTGCCGACATGAATGAAAAAAACCACCATTTGGTGGTTTTTGCATAATCTCGTAGGAGCGATGGTGGCGCTTAGTTGACTTTGGCTAACTTCTTGGTGAGGCGAGATTTCCGGCGCGCCGCCGCATTTTTGTGAATAATCCCCTTAGCCGCAGCTTTGTCGAGGCTTTGAATCGTTTTCTTCAAAACGTCATTAGCATTGTCTGCATCAGTTGCCACTGCTGTATGAAATCGCTTGACAGATGTCTTCAAAGCGGACTTTGCTACACGATTGCGTTCTCGCTTTCCTGCACTTACACGAACGCGTTTTGCTGCTGATTTAATATTTGGCACTTCCGATCACCTCCTCCGCAAGAATTACCGTCTGTAATTATACCACGTCGCCGAGGTGAGTTCAATAGCAAATATTCGTGAACCCTACAGCCGAATCTGCTTTTGCCAAGGCGCTTAACAGGGCTTTTGGAACGTTTGAAACTGGCGTATTTGGGCGTTGGAACCCGGCTATGCAACAGACGCCCATGTCAGTGACCTGACACCATGAGCTATGATAACAGGCTGCCTGTTTTATAGGCAGGTCGGCTAGAAATCTGTGATACGCAGTGGGGACTCGATAGCCACATGCCCGCCGATGGACTCGATGGTCTCGCCTTCCAGCAAAATCTGCACATGCGAGATAGTTGAGAAAGCAGCCAAAGTCCGCATCAAAGACTGCAGCAACAGGGCCTCACCCTGCGAGCCCATATTGAAGTTGCTTTGCAGCTCCTGTGAAAAATCCAGTACCGCCGTACCATTGTCAATCTGAACGGATAACAGACGCGTACCCGAAGGAAGCACAGGTTGCAGACCGGGAGTTTCGGGACCCGCGATAACAGCGTCAACGGCTTTCGCGATGGTTAAGGGTGCAGATACAGACCGCACTTCCGGTCGCAGTACGATATCAGTGTCCGTTATCTCTAGGAAATAAACAGTGATCTGATGCTCAGCTGTTACAGGTCGAGTTTGTTCAAGCTCTCGGTCTTCCGGCGTCGGCGAAAATCGCTCCTGCAACGACTGCAGTTCTTGCCGAAGGGACGTCAGTTCATGTTGAACCTGGTCCCACTGCCAGTAAACGAAGGCACCGGCTACGAGGAGAATCAGGATACTGACCATTGTCAAAAAACGCATGTTGACACGACCTTTCCGGATCATGTTGTGGCGCAGCTGCGCCATTATATTTGGGCGGAAACTCTCCACTCTAGTCTAGCACATTTGCCGGCTGCTTCCCATACCCTAAAGGATTTGAGCCTTTGAACTCGAATACCATAGAGCGATGGTTATAAGGGCTTGCTAGGGGCCTGAATCGCAGGGCTGCACCGAACGTACAGCGGCGGTCCAGATTCGTCAGGACTCGTCGAGCTACAAGAGTGTACTGCACCTGGGATGGCATTGCGAAGTTGGAGGCGACAAAGAAATGAGTGGTAGTTCGGATCAACGAGTGGCTCGAGCAGCAGGACTAGTCATGACGGCGATATTCATCAGCCGGATTCTTGGTTTTATCAGAGAACGTGCGGTGGCCGAAGTGTTTGGTCGAACATGGGTAACGGATGTTTTCTTTGCTGCTTTCTCCATTCCTGACCTAATGTATCAACTTCTTGTGGGCGGAGCTCTCAGCTCGGCCTTTATTCCTGTATTTACACAATATCTGGCTCAAGAACAAGAGGAGGAGGCTTGGCACGTCGCCTCTACATTCATGAATTTGATCGGCCTTTTGCTTGTACTCCTATTAGTGTTGGGTCTGGTCTTCACACCCCTTTTGGCTCCGTTGGTCGGCGTGGGATTTCACGGAGAGCAGCGAGAACTCCTAATCCTGCTGATGCGGGTGACATTTCCCGCTGTGTTCTTCACGGCCTTGGCTGGCTTGATGATGGGTGTCCTCAATTCATATCGTCAATTCACGCTGCCCGCCATAGGACCAGTTTTCTACAACATAGCGCAAATTCTCGGAGCCTACTTGTTGGGTCCGGTCTTTGGAATCTTTGGTATGGCAATTGGGACCATAGCTGGTGCTTTGGGGAATTTCGGTATCCAGTTTCCTGGAGTTGTGAAAAAAGGCAGAGGATTCTACAGACCAGTCATCGACCTCAAGCATCCTGGGATCCGAAAGATGTTCAAGTTGATGCTTCCGGCCATGATTGGGCTTTCCATTGCTCAGATTAACTTGATAGTGGGTCAAAACCTAGCATCACTATTGGAACCCGGGTCCATCGTTGCTCTGCGCTTGGCCAATCGTATCATCCATTTCCCGTTAGGTGTTTTTGCCATGGGGATCTCCACCGCTATCTTTCCAACGTTAACGCGTTTATCTGCCTTGAAGGAGATGGAAGAATTTAGGAAGACATTTTCTTTTGGCTTGCGAGTCATTGTCTACATTACCTTGCCTGCGGCTGTGGGCATTGCGGTCCTAAGTGAACCCATTGTTCGCTTGCTGTTTGAAAGCGGCCAATTTACCCCGGAAGACACAAACGCAACGGCCTTTGCAGTCGTTTATTACTCGCTTGGCCTTTTTTCGCAGTCGTGCCTCCAGCTCTTGATCAAAATATTCTACTCGCTCCATGATACCGTGACTCCGGTGAAAGTGGGGCTCCTCACGGTCGTCATCAACGCAGCGTTGAGCATTTGGTTTCTTTTCTTCACGGAGTTAGGCCATGGCGGAATTGCCTTGGCGTTTTCCTTGACAGCGTCAGTGAACGTTATCCTCTATCTCTGGATACTCCGACGAAAACTCGGCACCATCGCTGGTCATCGGTTGGCAGCTACAGCTGCCAAAGCCCTACCGGCCTCTATTATTATGGGTATATTTGCTTTCTTAACAGCAGCATGGATAGGGCCGCGAGTAGATTTGAGTGTTGGAAGCGGACGTTCCCTCCAGACCTTCGCTGCTATTGCCGTGGGTGCCACAGCCTATTTGGCTGCAAGCTTCTTGTTCCAAATGGAGGAGCCTTGGTTTGTCTGGAACATGGTCAAAGGACGGCTGCGGCGACAGCGGTAAGGGCATAGCCTGCATAGCCTGGTGTTGAAGGGAAGTCGTAGTACAACTATGCAAATGGGCTCCGACATGGTATAATAGCTTTCGTGATATTCGATCGAAAAAAGGATTGGTGGAATGAAGCAGGACAAGATTCGCAACTTCTGTATTATTGCCCATATCGATCATGGTAAATCTACCTTGGCTGACCGGATTTTAGAAAAAACCCATACACTGAGCGAACGGGATATGTCCGAGCAGGTCTTGGATTCCATGGACTTGGAACGTGAACGGGGAATCACCATTAAACTGCAGGCTGTACGATTGGCTTACACAGCCAGCAGTGGTGAGGAATATACGTTGAATCTGATTGACACACCGGGCCATGTGGATTTTTCCTATGAGGTTTCGCGGAGTTTAGCTGCGTGCGAAGGTGCTTTGCTGGTCATTGACGCCTCACAGGGAATTGAGGCACAGACGCTGGCGAACCTTTACTTGGCCTTAGAACATGATTTGGAGATTATTCCAGTAATCAACAAAATTGATTTACCCAGTGCGGATCCCCAGCGAGTTATGAATGAGTTGGAAGAAAGTCTGGGCCTTGATGCCAGTGAGGCCATCTTGACCAGCGCCAAGACAGGCCAGGGCATTGACGATATTTTGGAAGCCATTGTCAAACGAGTGCCAGCGCCTGGCGGTAACGAAGAAAACCCACTGCAAGCCATGATTTTCGATTCACACTTTGATGTGTATCGCGGCGCAGTGGCCTATATTCGCGTCATGGAGGGACGTTTGTCCGTGGGCGACAAGATCAAGATGATGGCGACGGGACGAACCTTTGAAGTATCGGAACTGGGAGTGTTCCGTCCGGCTATGGTCAGTGTGAGTTCATTGGGGCCTGGCGAAGTAGGTTGTGTGATTGCCAGTATGAAAGACGTTAAGGATACGAGAGTCGGAGATACGATTACTCTCAGTCGTCGTCCCGCTCCAAATTCGCTGGCGGGGTATCGACCGGCTAAACCCATGGTGTTCTGTGGACTCTATCCAGTGGACAATGAGCAATACCAAGATCTTCGTGATGCATTGGACCGGCTGCAGTTGAATGATGCAGCTTTGAGCTACGAGCCTGAGACGTCTGCTGCTCTCGGTTTTGGCTATCGCTGTGGGTTCTTAGGATTGCTGCACATGGAAATTATCCAGGAACGCCTAGAACGCGAGTTTAAGCTAAATCTTATTACTACGGCACCCAGTGTGGAATACCATATCCACATGAACAATGGCAGCGAAGTCAGTATCGATAATCCGTCGAGTTTGCCGAAAGTGATCGATATCGACTTTATCGAAGAGCCATTCGTCATGGCTACCATCATGGTGCCAGAAGAATTTGTCGGCCCGGTGATGGAGCTCTGTCAAGATAAGCGCGGCATATTCTCCAACATGGAGTACATTACCACCGAACGGACACGCTTGGACTATGAATTGCCGTTGAGTGAAATTCTTATGGACTTCTTTGACCGGCTCAAGTCCAGAACCAAAGGCTATGCGTCCCTTGATTATGAGCTCATGGGCTATCGCCGTTCTGAGATGGTGAAGCTGGACATCTTGCTCAATGGCAAAGCCGTGGATGCACTCAGCTGCATTGTACATCGGGAGAAAGCGCAGGCAAGGGGTCGCAATTTGACCGAAAAATTAAAAGAGGTGATCCCGCGCCAGCAGTACGAGGTACCCATCCAGGCGGCCATTGGCAGCAAAGTCATTGCTCGTGAAACCGTGCGTGCTCTGCGTAAGGATGTATTGGCTAAGTGCTATGGCGGTGACATCTCCAGGAAACGTAAGCTGCTGGAGAAGCAGAAAGAAGGTAAGAAGCGCATGAAAAGCTTGGGTACAATTGATGTGCCGCAGGAAGCTTTCATGGCCATCCTCGAGGTAGATTAGTGATGCAAACCATGGCAGAGAAAGGCATCTATGTACATGTTCCCTTTTGCGCTCGCAAATGCCAATACTGCGATTTCCATTCTGTTGTGGCCGACGAGACCTTCGTCGGCTCTTATTTTGATGCCTTCGAACAGGAACTGCTCGTTAGGTCTCGAGAGGCGGCCGCCGACTCCTTCGACACCTTGTTTATTGGGGGCGGCACCCCGTCTATACTGACCATATCGCGTTTGGATCGGTTGTTACGTATGCTAACGAGTAGCTTTACGTTTAGCAGCAGCGCTGAAATCACGGTGGAAGTGAATCCCTCGAGTCTTTCGTTGGCGAAACTGCGCTGTTTGCGCAGTTGGGGTGTGAATCGGTTGAGCATGGGGGTACAATCCTTTGAGCCTAACCTGCTTGAGGCTTTGGGGCGTTTGCACACGGTGGAACAAGTGTTTCAGAGTCTCAGATCAGCTCGCCAGGTAGGTTTCGACAACATCAGTATGGATTTGATGTTTGGCCTGCCAGACCAGACAATGGCTCAGTGGCAAGCAACATTGGCCACCGCTGTCCAACTGGGCATTCAACACCTCAGTGCCTATGCGCTGATTCTGGAAGAAGCGACACCATTTTACCGTTGGGCGCAACAAGGTTTGTTGGCTCTGCCCGATGAAGATACAGAAGCCTGTATGTTTGAGACCACCATGCAGTATCTCCCCGACCATGGGATGCCGCAATACGAGATCTCCAATTATGCCCGCCTAGGTTGTGAAAGCCAACACAATATGCTTTATTGGACTGGCAAGCCGTATTTGGCTTTGGGAAGCGGGGCAGCTGGTTACTGGCGCGGACGCCGCTACGTCAATACCAAGGACATGGCTCTGTATGTGAGTGGATGGCAAAACCACGCTGCCACTGAGACCTTGGAACTCGAAGAGTTCCCTAACCGATACCAACAGATGGATGAGTACATGATGACGGGGATGCGCCTGCTGCGCGGTATCCACGGCCCAACGTTTGCGAAGCGATTTGGGATGGCAATTTCTGAAGCCTACCCAGCACAGCTGCAGCGACTTCTAGAACGTAACCTTGTTCAGTGGACAGCGGACGGCTATCTGCAGTTGACCTATGCTGGACGCGTCCTGGGAAATCATGTTTTTTCAGCTTGGCTCCGCTGACGCTAAACCAGACGTATACTTGACAAACAAAAGTCGAAGTGGTACTTTATGTTTAAACGGTGTTAGCACTCACATAGGATGAGTGCTAACGTACCGCTGGGAGGTGGTCAGATTTGGATCCACGCAAAATGTCTGTCCTCAAGGCGGTCATTGATGACTATATCGAAACAGCTGACCCCGTCGGTTCTCGCAGTATTGCTCGCAAACACAAACTTGGGGTGTCACCCGCTACGATACGCAATGAAATGTCGGATTTAGAGGAAATTGGTTACCTGCAGCAACCTCATGTTTCTGCTGGCCGCATACCGTCTGACCTTGGCTATCGCTTCTACGTCGATGTTCTTATGGAACCACAGGCAATCACCGAAGAAGAGTCTAAGAAAGTGCACGGAGATGTTATGGCCCACCGACAGGAGATGGATCAATTGATCCATGAAGCGTCGCGAATTCTAGCCATGCTGACTCGCTCAATTTCGTTGGTTGTTGCTCCGCCTGTGGAAGGATTAACCGTTCGACATATCCAATTGACGTGCATTGATGAACACACCATATTATTAGTGTTAGTGTTGAACCCTAGTATGGTGCAAAACCGCATCATGCAGGTTCAGGGCAGCTATTCAGCTGAGGAGCTGGATGATCTTTCGAAGCGTCTGAATAAAAAAGTAAAAGGGTTAACGTACCGGGGCTTAACGGCGTCGATGGTGCGCGATCTGATGGACTATGGAGAGATTGGGGAAGGTCTTGTGGATGCTTTAGCTCAAGGCTTAGCTCGCCAAAAGCAGGAGCAGATGCACCTCAACGGAGCCCTGCAGATCTTTAACCAGCCGGAATTCAAAGACATTGATCGAGCGCGGACACTGCTAGAGGTTCTCGAGGAGCGAGAAGATCTGCTGACGCTTCTGGGTCAACTGTCCAACTCGTCAGGCATCAAAGTTGTGATTGGCACCGAAAACCCGAAAGTGGAAATGCAGCAGTGTTCGTTAGTGACTGCCACCTATCATATAGGAGGCAATGTTATAGGAAGCATTGGCGTGATGGGACCAACACGTATGGAGTATTCTCGCATCTACTCGGTGGTGGACTTAGTCGCTGATTCCCTCAGCGAAACGCTAACCGAGTTGATGCAGAAAAAATAGTATGGTTGCGGCAGCCCTTAGTTTCTAAGGGCTGCCGGTCAGGTAAGGGAGGTGTGGACGTGAGCGATGATAAGAATCAAAAGTATGCTAAGCCAGAAGTAGAACCTGACGAAGTGGAAGTGGTCGAAGCCGAATTGGCGGCTGATGACTCGCAGGATAACGACGATAGCCAAGCGGCTGTGATCGAAGAGCTGGAAAACCAGGTCTTTATCCTACAGAACCGGTGGGCTTCGTTGAAGGCCGACTTTGAGAACTACAAGCGCCGCACCCGCAGTGAGACGGAAACCATTAAGAAGAACGCCAACGAAGAATTAGTGCTGGAACTGCTGCCGATCCTGGACAATTTCGAGCGGGCATTGGCCAACGCTCCGGAGGAAACTTCGTTCACCAAAGGGGTACAGATGATTTTTGAACAACTGGAGTATTGCTTGAGGAAGCAGGGTTTACAGCCCATAGCCAGTGTAGGTGAACCCTTCGACCCGAGATATCACGAAGCGATGAGCAAAGATGATGGTGGCGATGGACCTTTCGTTGTTAAGCAGGAACTGCAGAAGGGTTATCTATTCCAGGACAAGGTTTTGCGTGCCAGTATGGTACATGTAGCCAGCGAGGATAACAGCAAGGAGGACGACAATAATGGGTAAGGTAATTGGAATTGATTTAGGCACAACTAACTCATGTGTAGCAGTTTTGGAAGGCGGCGAACCGGTGGTCATTCCGAATTCGGAGGGCAACCGCACTACGCCATCCGTAGTTGCGTTCAAAAAAGACGGTGAACGCCTAGTGGGAACGGCCGCCAAGCGTCAGGCTGTAACCAATCCCGATCGCACGATCACATCCATTAAGCGTCACATGGGAACCGACTACAACGTGACGGTAGACGGTAAGAAGCATAGTCCCCAAGAAATATCCGCAATGATTCTGCGCAAGCTCAAAGAAGAAGCGGAAAACTATCTAGGTGAGACTGTTGACAAGGCTGTTATTACGGTTCCGGCATACTTCACCGATGCACAGCGGCAAGCCACCAAGGATGCTGGTGTTGTGGCAGGACTCGAAGTTCTGCGGATCATCAATGAACCGACTGCGGCTAGTATCGCCTATGGATTGGACAAAGGTGAGGAGCAAACTATCCTGGTCTATGACCTGGGTGGAGGTACGTTCGATGTATCGATTCTCGAAATCGATGAAGGGTACCTTGGTGTCAAAGCGACTAGCGGCAACAACCTTTTGGGCGGCGATGACTTTGATCAACGCCTCATGGACTACCTTGTTGCAGAGTTTAAGAAGGAATACAGTGTTGACTTGAGCAAGGATAAGATGGCCATGCAGCGTCTGAAAGAAGCATCCGAGAAGGCAAAGATTGAACTGTCTGGGCTGCCATCAACGAACGTCAACCTACCTTTCATCAGTGTTGGTGAAGAGGGACCGCTGCATTTGGATATCAACATCACGCGTGCCAAATTCAATGAACTGACGGCCGATCTTGTGGAAGCCACCATGGGACCAGCTCGCCAAGCTTTAGCCGATGCAGGACTTTCGGCCGGCGACATTGATCGTGTCATTTTGGTTGGCGGATCCACGAGGATCCCAGCAGTGCAGGACGCCATCAAGAGTTTAATGAACAAGGATCCGTACAAGGGTATCAACCCCGATGAGTGCGTGGCTTTGGGAGCAGCTGTCCAGGCCGGTATTATCTCCGGCGATTTTGCTGAAGGCGAAGGCTTGGTATTGGTCGACGTTACGCCACTCTCCCTGGGCATTGAAACACTAGGCGGTGTCATGACCAAACTCATCGAGCGTAATACCAGCATTCCCTGCAAGGAAACCAAAGTGTTCACGACGGCTGCAGACAATCAGCCGGCGGTGGATATCCATGTGCTTCAAGGTGAACGCGAATTTGCTGCCGATAACGTAACGTTGGGTCGCTTCCAACTGGAGGGAATCCCGTCGGCGCCTCGGGGTGTCCCCCAAATTGAAGTCACCTTTGATATTGATCGTAACGGTATCGTCAATGTCTCGGCCAAAGATCTAGGCACCGGCAAAGAGCAGAAGATTACGGTAACCAGTGCTGGAAGTCTATCCAAAGAAGACATTGACCGGATGATGAAAGACGCGGAGGCCCATGCCGACGAAGATAAAGCTCGTCGCGAGAAGATCGAGCTTCGTAACCAAGCTGACACAGCGATCTACTCTGTAGACAAGACCCTCAAGGATCTTGGGGACAAAGTGACAGAAGAACAGAAAGCCGAAGTCGACGAAGCAAAGGAAGCTTTGAAGAAGGCCTTGGAAGGTGACGATACAGAGGATATCCAAGCCAAGATGAAGGCGCTGGATGAAAAGCTCCATGCGATCTCGACCAAGCTCTACGAAGAGGCACAACAGCAAGCTCAACAGGGTGCCGAGCAGGGTTCAGCTGCACAGGAAGAGGATGAAGACGTAGTGGATGCGGAGTACACGGAGTCTGATGATAAGGATCAGAGTTAAAGGGGCGGTGTAGGCCTTGGCCAAGCGAGACTATTATGACGACATGGGATTATCCAAAGACGCAAACCAAGAAGACGTAAAAAAAGCATATCGAAGGCTGGCCCGTAAACATCACCCCGATGTGAGCAAAGAGGAAGACGCTGAAGACCGCTTCAAAGAGATCAACGAAGCCTATAAGGTGTTAGGGGACACTGATCGACGAGCCAAGTATGATCAGTATGGCCATGCGGCGTTTGAAGACGGCGGCATGGGCCACGGTGGTTTCGGTGGTTTCGGCGGCGGTGGATTTGGCGGCTTCGATGACTTAGGTGACATCTTCGATACCTTCTTCGGAGGCGGTGGTGGTGGGCCGTCGCGTCCTCGCAAGGGCGCTGATCTGCGGGCGGATCTAACCGTAGATTTTGAAGATGCAGCTTTTGGTAAAACGGAAACCATTACCGTGAATCGTGTGGAAGTTTGCGATCACTGTCATGGTAACCAGGCCGAACCGGGGACGCCCATCAAGACCTGTCCTGATTGTGGTGGTTCAGGCAAGGTCACGGGTGTACAACAGACCCCATTTGGCCGCATGAACGTATCCCGCACGTGTTCGCGCTGCCAAGGCGAAGGCAAGATCTTTGAAACGCCTTGTAAAGCTTGCGGGGGCCAGGGGCGGGTTCGCAAACCGAAGAAGATCGAGGTCGCGATCCCAGCTGGCATCGATGATCAACAAATTCTCCGGGTGGCTGGCCGTGGTGACGCCGGCCATCTAGGGGGACCTCCTGGAGATCTGCAGGTAGTCGTCCATGTCAGGCCTCACAAAGTGTTTGAACGCCGCAACAACGACGTTCTCTGCACGATCCCCATCACTGTCGCACAGGCTGCTCTGGGTGACGAAATTGACGTGCCTACCCTCGAGGGTCCTGTAAAGATGCGCATTCCGGAAGGAACACAGTCAGGTAAGATTCTGCGCTTGCGAGGTAAAGGGATTAAAGACGTACGTGGCTACGGACGGGGCGACCAGTTGGTTACGATTCACGTGGAGACGCCTACCAAGCTCACCAATGAGCAAAAAGAATTACTTCGTGCGTTTAGTAAAGCTCGCGAGGAGTCACACCCAGAAGAAGCCAAAGGGTTCTTTGACAGGGTCAAAGATGCTCTGCGGTGAGCGCAATCCCCACCGTCTAGAAACGTGTTGATAAAGTGCCCTGGCGAGCTCATAGCCAGAGACTCGAAATCGCTTTAGCAGCGATTTCACCGAGGAGTTCGGCATGAGTTTGCTCGGGATACCGGGAAAATCAACACGTTCCTAGGAAAGTGTTGATAATGTGATCATCGGACCGCAAAACAAGAGGAGAGAAATCCCTCTACCAGGGATTTCTCCGGCCACAACGACAGAAAATTTCAGTCGGAACAGAGAAAATCAACACCTTCCTAGAACGGGTGTATTAAGGTTTTGCGACCACCAAAGACCCAGCAAACCTGCGTTACCCAGAGCCGAGCGGGGGCTGCTCCCAGTGCGAAGTGCTTTTGAACAGGAGTTTCTCCGAGTCGGATCGTTGACGAACGGCGTTGAAACCCGTCTGGGAAACGGGTCTTCTTGGAGGGGGGTTGTCGTTCCGCATGCGAGCGGGCCAGACCACTCTCACTCTACCATGCTGGAATGCCACAAAAGGCGGTGGAATACCGCCTTTTTTCCTATATATTTCAACGAAAACTGAAGGTGAGACACTATGGGTCAATGGTATGAGATTTCGGTGATGATTGGACGAGAGTGTGAAGACGCAGCCGGTGAGATCTTGATGGAACAGGGTGCAGCGGGCTACTCGGTGGAGGATCCTCGGCTAGCCGAAGCGGCCGATGTCCGGTGGGTAGGAGATTACTGGCCTGATGTCTCCGACGATGGCACAATTGTACTCAAAGGTTACTTTTCATCACCGTTGGATGAGCGAGTATTAGCGACGATGGAAGCAAGGCTGCGCTCATTGGAACAGTTCGGTCTCGAAGTGGGGTTTTTGGAGCTCAAAGCCGCCATCGTTGATGAAGAGGATTGGGCCCACGCGTGGAAGAAGCACTATCACACAGAAACATATGGACGTATCGTGATTCGCCCAGTCTGGGAAGACTTCGATGCCGATGAAGAGCAGTTCGTCATTGCCATGGACCCTGGCATGGCCTTTGGTACAGGAGGGCACCCGACTACTAGCATGTGCTTGTTAGCGCTGCAGGAACTGCCACTGCAAGGGCGCTCGCTATGGGATGTTGGCAGTGGATCGGGTATTCTCAGCTGCGCAGCGGGCAAACTAGGAGCGCACCCGATTACAGCTTGCGATATCGATCCCGTGGCCGTTGAGGCTAGCCGCGTGAACACTGCGCGCAATGGCGTGGAAGCTCATTGCATCCAGGGCGTTATCGAAGATCTTCACGACCAAGCCGACGTGATTGTGGCCAATATTATTGCCGACGTGATCGTTCCTATGATTGCCCAAATCCCTGAGCGATTACTGCCAGGCGGCCACTACATCGCCAGCGGTATTATCGAGAACCGGGTTCCGGAGGTTCGCGAGGCGCTGCGCAGGGCGGGGATGAGTATCGTCCAAGAATGGCAGCAGGGCGAGTGGTATTGCGTATTGGCTGCTCTCTGCTGAAGAGGAGGTGGGTGTATGCCGCGCTATTTTGTTTCCGGTGATGCAAAACAAGATGATGTTATATTGGTGACAGGCGCTGATGCGCTGCATATGATGCAATCGCAGAGGATGCGGGTAGGTGATACGGTGGATGTTGTGGTCGATGGAGAGGGTGTCTATTCCGTGGTTATAACCGCTTTCGAAAACTCCACAGTGGTCACGAAGATCCTAGAGCGATTGACCGAACAGCGAGATTCGCCTATTCAGATTGTTCTTTACCAAGGCATTGCTAAAGGTGAACGGATGGACATCGCTGTCCAGAAAACCACAGAATTAGGGACGTTCGAAATTGTGCCGTTCTTTTCTCAAACCTGCGTGGTCCGGCTGGATGAACGCAAGGCACGGAAGCGCCAGGAGCGCTGGCAGCGGATAGCCCACGAAGCGGCGAAACAGTGTCTCCGAGACACTGTTCCAACGGTTCGCCATCCGATCCCATTCACCACGGTGGTGAACGAGGTGGGTGATGGACTCCATGATCTAGTGGTTTTTCCCTACGAACGGGAAACCGCGCACTTTGTCAGCGACATCGATGTGCATGCTCCAAAGAGCGTAGCTGTGATCATTGGGCCCGAAGGTGGATTCTCAGGTCCTGAAGGCGAACAGTTAGTAGCCGCTGGTGCAACGGTCATCTCGTTAGGGCCGCGAATTCTGCGAACAGAAACAGCAGGAGTGGTAGCCTTGAGTCTGGTGGGAGCGCGGTTTGGTGATCTGGATAGAAAGGTTGAACGATCAAATGGCTGATAATGGTGTTATCAAAAGGGCAGCTATCCATACATTGGGCTGCAAAGTGAACCAATATGACTCCGATGCAGTAGGTGAACTGTTTGCAGCGGCTGGCTATCGGTTGGTGGACTTTCACGAGGAAGCAGATGTCTACATTGTCAACACATGTACCGTCACCAGCCTTGGCGACAAGAAATCGCGACAAATGGTGCGGCGAGCCAGGCGGCGAAATCCTAACGCGAAAGTTGTTATGATGGGCTGTTTCGCGCAGGCGTCTCCCGAGGAGGCCGCTAACGTGGAAGGCGTTAACTTGGTGCTAGGTACTGACCAGCGGCAGGGTGTGGTGGAGCTAGTGGAGGCGCTGGCGGTCCAGGAGACCCAAATGTTGGTACACCCGATCTTCGACGTGACGACCTTTGAGGAACTGTCGGTGCGAAAGGGTTCCGGGCGAACACGAGCTGTGCTGAAAATTCAGGATGGGTGCAATGAATTCTGCACCTACTGCAAAATCCCCTTCGCCCGAGGTCGTTCTCGAAGCCGAGATCCTGAACAGGTTCTAGAACAGGCAGCGGTTTTGGGCGAACAGGGCTTTGCCGAAATTGTCCTGACAGGGATTCATCTAGGAGCGTATGGGTTGGATCTGGAGGTAGAAACAAGCTTAGCCCAGGTTATGAAGAGAATTGCGGACGAGACGCCAGTGAAGCGACTGCGCCTGAGTTCTATTGACCCCGATAAAATCACTGATGACCTGCTGCGGATCATCAGTACCACCCCCCAGATTTGTCGCCATTTGCATATACCTCTGCAGAGCGGCAGTGCCAGTGTTCTTCAGCGGATGCGGCGCAATTATACGGCTTCGCAATACGATAGCATTCTGAAACGTGTTCGCCAGTGGATACCCGATGCAGCCATTACAACCGATGTGATTGTCGGATTCCCTGGCGAAACGGACGCTGAGTTCATGGAAACCGTGGAGTTCGTGAACCAGGCCGATTTCACGCGCTTACATGTGTTTCCGTTTTCAGCACGGCAGGGCACACCGGCAGCAAAGATGGCGGATCAGATTCCTAAGGCGGTTAGGACACGGCGCGCTGGGGAACTTATGGATCTTGGAAAACGACTCAGTCAACGCTGGCATGAGACGTTCATCGGCCGAGAGGTGGCAGTTCTTGTGGAACAGAGCAGTGAGGGATGTTTAACCGGGTTTACAGACCAGTATGTGCGAGTTCTAGGAACACCAAGCACCCAGTCCCCAGCGGCGCAAACCGGACAGATAGTTGAGGTGCAGGTTATCGAGGCCGACTATGAAGGCGTGGCAGGAATTTTGTGCTCTTCAGGGAAGTAGTAAGTAGGGAAGGGGGTGGCAGGACATGGCCCAGGATTGTATTTTCTGCAAGATCGCAGCGGGAGACATTGAGGCTGATGTAGTACTGGAGAATGATCACATCATCGCGTTTCGCGATACTCATCCCGCGGCGCCGACGCATATCTTGGTCATCCCCAAAAAGCATATTCCTAGTTTGACCAAGGCTGAGCTGGCGGATGTTGATGTTCTTGGTGCCCTGCAATTGGCCGCTGCGAGGCTTGCGCAGGAGCAGGGGCTGGAGAATGGTTACCGAGTGGTTACCAACTGCGGCGAAGATGGCGGTCAATCTGTACCACATCTGCACTATCATCTCTTGGGAGGCCGCAACTTGACATGGCCTCCGGGATAAAAGAATTGACCAGCATGGAGTGATAGTTTATAATGAGTTTGAGACTTTCTCAAGTGTTGGTTGCGGAGGGAGGGATATCCTGTGGCAGAAATCAAAGTAGGTAAAAGTGAGTCCCTCGACCAGGCTCTGCGACGTTTCAAAAAGCAGATGCGTATGTCTGGAGTATTGTCAGAGGTGCGAAAGCGGGAACACTATGATAAGCCTAGTGTAAAGCGCAAGAAGAAATCCGAAGCGGCGCGCAAGCGCAAATTCCGCTAAGAACAAGGGCTCGATATCATCATGATGTCGAGCTTTTTTTCAAATTGTTTTTTTAGAAAGTGGTGAATGCAGTGAAAAGTCTTGAGAAGCTGCTGTATGCTGCAATGGTCTTGTTTTTGATCCTGGCTTTCCTTCCGGAGTCGGGCGCAGCAGCCCCTTCACCAGAGAAGGTGTACATTCTGCCGATCGAAGGGGCGATTGAACCAGGGTTGGCCGCCTTCGTCGCTCGAATCCTCCGTGAGGCTGAAGAAAATAATGCTGCTGTTGTTCTCAAGGTGAACACCTTTGGCGGACGCGTGGATGCGGCTACCAATATTCGTGATTTGATCATTCGGATGGACATGCCAGTCATAGCGTTTGTGTCGGAACGAGCATGGTCAGCCGGAGCTCTGATCACCATGGCAGCTCCGAAGGTGGCCATGGCGCCCGGGAGCAGTATTGGAGCAGCCGAACCAGTGCCCATGGACGAGAAGACCGTCTCGGCTCTGCGAGCCGAGTTCGAGTCTACGGCTGAGCGGGCTGGGCGTGATCCTAGGATCGCGGCCGCGATGGTCGATGCTGACATCGTCATTGAGGACTTGGTCGAAGCTGACAAGATCTTGACACTGCGTGCTGTACAGGCTGTGGAGCTAGGGGTGGCAGATGTTTTGGCTGTAACCCTCGAGGAAGTACTGGAGTTTTTTGATTTGGCAGACCTGCCCATTGAGGAAAAAACGCCGAATTGGTCGGAAGTCCTGGCTCGTTGGATCACGGAACCGACCATCAGTTCACTGTTGTTAACGATCGGCTTCATCGGACTAATCTATGAAGTTACGACGATGGATTGGGGGGTGCCGGGAACAGCAGGTTTGATCGCATTGGTTCTGTTTTTTGGTGGTCACATGGTTGCGGGCTTGGCTGGTTGGGAGACTGTTATCCTGTTTCTGGTCGGAATGATTTTGTTAATGGTTGAGATTTTTATCATACCGGGATTTGGTGTTGCCGGTGCTTTGGGTTTGATTGGAATTCTGGCCAGTATTGGTATGGCCTTTGGGAGTGTGCTATCAGCCTTGACGAGTTTATCCATTGCTTTGGCCGCTGCGGTGCTCTTTATTGCTGTTTTTTGGAAACGATTTACCCGATCAGGTGCTTGGCGCAAGTTAGTGCTGGCCACGCGCGAGGACAAGGAATTGGGCTATCGTGGTCCTAAGGTGTATACCGATCTTGTTGGGAAACGAGGAGTCACGTTGACACCCCTTCGTCCTTCGGGCACGGTTATTATCGAAGGTGATCGCTATGATGTGGTATCTGATGGAGGCTTCTTAGCTAGCGATGTATCGATAATCGTCACAAAGATAGAAGGAACTCGGGTCGTGGTCAGGGAATTGACAAGTGAGGAGAACGAAAATAGCTAAACGTGAGGAGTGACATGAATGGATCTCGTATTTGCCGGTTTGCCGTTTGTTCTGATTGTCATTGCGCTGCTAATTTTCTTCAGTTTTGTTCCGATAGGACTGTGGATATCCGCTTTAGCAGCCGGAGTGAACGTTGGGATCTTTACGTTGATTGGTATGCGCTTGCGGCGGGTTATTCCTGCCCGTATCATCATTCCAATGATCAAGGCGCAGAAGGCTGGACTGGAAGTAGCCATTGACAAGCTGGAAGCCCACTATTTGGCAGGCGGCGATGTCAATCGGGTGGTGGACGCCCTCGTGGCAGCCCACCGTGCCGACATTGCCTTGGGCTTTGAACGAGCTGCCGCTATCGATCTAGCTGGTCGTAATGTTTTGGAAGCGGTTCAGATGAGTGTTAATCCAAAGGTTATTGAGACCCCGGTCGTTGCTGCAGTGGCCAAGAACGGTATCGAACTTAAGGTTAAGGCGCGAGTGACGGTGCGGGCTAACATTGACCGCCTCGTTGGTGGGGCCGGCGAGCAGACGATTATTGCCCGTGTTGGTGAAGGTATTGTTACCACGGTGGGATCAGGCGAAACGCACAAAGATGTCCTGGAGAATCCTGACCGGATTTCTCAGATGGTTTTGTCCAAAGGTCTTGATGCGGGGACGGCGTTCGAAATTCTGTCCATTGACATTGCTGACGTAGATGTAGGTCGTAACATTGGCGCTCGTCTGCAGATGGATCAGGCGGAAGCTGACAAGAACATTGCTCAGGCCAAAGCAGCAGAACGGCGCTTCGCGGCCTTGGCCCGTGAGCAGGAGATGAAGGCCAGCGTCCAAGAGATGAGAGCTCGCGTCGTCGAGGCCGAAGCCGAGGTTCCACGGGCTATGGCCCAAGCACTGCGAGATGGGAATTTGGGCGTTATGGACTATTACAATATGCGCAATGTTGTCGCTGATACGGAAATGCGAGAGTCGATTGGTTCGTCCGGCGACCAGGAGTCGACCGAAAAGGGCGAAGACCTTTCAAAATAAGGGCGTGACGTCCTGAGGAGGGAGCCACTTGGAATTTCTAGTTCCCATTCTGATATTGCTTTACGTCATCGCCTCCGTTGTGACTGCAGTGATGAAGGCAGCTGGAGGGGGTGCGACCAGCCAAAAAGGGCGGCCGTCGATGCAGCCGACACCGAGCGAAACAGAGGGCGGTGGCATCCAAGAAGAGCAGCCAAATCCCCAAGGCCGCAGAGTCGTCGTTGAAACAACGAGTCCCGTCGGGGGCCCGACCATGATCTGGGATGACCAGCCGGAAGAAGTCCCGGCCCAGGAGGACGCCGAGACTGTCTCTGCGACGCAGCAGATGCCCAGCGATGATGCGCAAGAGTACTCTTGGACGTATGGGACTGATGAAGAGACCATTGAAGCCGATGACCTGGACGAAGAATTCGAGGACGATTGGACTCGTGAGCGACCGGTCAAGGAACGGCGGTCTGCAGCAAGGATGAAGCGGCACCCGGTGTTCGGAACGATGAACCGCCGGCGCTTAGTCGAGGGCGTTATCTGGGGCGAGGTTTTGAAACCGCCAAGAAGTCAACGTCCTTGGCCTAAGCGATAGATGCATGATGTACGTGGTCGGTCGGCATCGAGGAATCGGATGCCGACCTATCTTCGTCTGCGACATTGGGCCTTTGACGGTTACGATTGGATTGGACGGGATTGTCTGCGCGAAATTCGGGCAAGGCATTGTAAGGCTTTGTCCGGACTGATATAATAATGATTGAGATTCTGTAAACCAGGATGAACACATTAAGGAGGATAACGATGGCAAAAGTACTTAAGATTGGTGTTATTGGCTGTGGTGGTATCGCCAATGGTAAACATATGCCCAGCCTAGCTAAGCAGAAGAATGCAGAAATGGTGGCGTTTTGTGACATTATCCCTGAGCGGGCCAAAAAGGCTGCGGCCGACTATGGCGTGGCCAAAGCTGATGTTTATGAAGATTACAAGGAGTTACTGAAAGATAAGAAGATTGACGTTGTACACGTTTGTACGCCGAACAGCTCGCACTCGGAAATCACCGTTGCTGCGCTGGAGGCCGGCAAACATGTCATGTGTGAAAAGCCGATGGCCAAGACGGCGGCGGAAGCCCGTGCTATGTTGGAAGCTGCCAAACGCACAGGCAAAAAATTAAGCATTGGTTATCAGAATCGCTGCCTTCCCGAAAGCCAATACCTCAAGGCCCTTTGCGAC